>JAYTWN010000271.1:0-9835 GCA_043743435.1 Acidimicrobiia bacterium | reverse complement strand
TGGCATGGCCGTGAACGTGGTTTTTGATGACACGGGCGAAGGATTGTCTATCTACCGTTTTGCGCCGGCCGATGTTGCTTCGTAGTCGGTAACACCGATGTTGCTTCGTAGTTGATAACGCCGATGTTGTTTCGTAGTTGGTAACGGCCGTTTTTTCTTTTAACCGATCTTCGGACCTAATCTGTTCGCCGATGGTTGAGATCACTACGTTTCGATTGCATGCCGACGTTGAGGCGAAAGCATTTGTGTTGCTTGATGAGCGGCTGCAAACAGAATTTTTCTATGTCCAGCCTGGCTTGCAAAGGCGGACCACGGCGCGTTCGGACGATGGCACATGGGCGTCGATCATCATGTGGGACTCGCCAGAGCAGGCCGATTCCGCTATCGAGAAAACCGAAGACGTTGCCCTGTTCGGCGATGTCCTATCCATGATGGATTTGATGACCATCGAATCCCGTCGCTACGACACGCTGTAAGGACCACCCAATCGCCAAGGGTTTGCCCGATTCGCTTCGCGGGGTGAATCCGGCGTGTAGGCAGAGCCCGGGTTTGGCAGAGCGCTTTACTGCTGGACGAGTGTGATTGGATTGCCCTCGGGGTCGGCGATCGCGGCCAAAGTTGGGCCGTTTGGGACATCAAGTCGATCAAGAATCACTGAGCCTCCGAGGGCGACTGCCTTGGCGCACGATTCAGCGAGATCGCGGACTTGGATGTACAACGTGACGCCGCTTCGCGAAGATTGACGGATGTGCCCAGCGGCTCCGGCTTCTGGCGCGCCAAGCCCCGCATCGAAGCTCATTATCGGGCCCCCGCCAATTTCCCAGTTAAACATTTCCCCATAAAACTTCCGTTGCCCCTCGGCATCGATCGCCTCGATTTCGAAGTGCACAAGTGGCCGGGCCCAATCGTTGGTCATCCCTAAAATCTAGAACTTATTCGCTGGATTCCTCAAAAATTGTTCCGAGTCCGGACTCTTCAAAAATTGTCCCGAGTCCGGACTGTAAGAATTTCTGTAGTTGCTGAAAGGAACCGGCGGATGACTGGCTTTCAAAGGTAAGTAGCCGTTACTCGAAAGGGCCAAAACAATGTTGCTTCGAAGCAGAGGGATGCACAAAAACATAACGAAGGGCTCACGCATTGGGATCTCGATCGCCGTGCTTGCGTTGCTCGCGTTGGGCGGGGTTTTCGTCGTCGGCTTTGGATCTGGCGGCATGGCGAGCGCTGCGTCTACCAAGCAGTCGGTGCAAAGCGTTCCCACGGTCCCACCCTCCGTCGCACCCGCCTCCTCGGGCCCACTGATTCCGGTCAGCCGTGAAGAGTTTTCGGCCAAAGGCTGGACGATTCAGCCGGCAAGCCCGGTGCTCGATGAGGTCCTCACTGCGGCCGATGGAACGAAGTGGCGGGTTGAACGATCCGGGGCAAAGACGAAAGTAACCCGCACGGGTTCTGGAAGCACAGCGTTCGACAAGCCGGTACTCATCGAAGGGGATTGGGCTTTTGGCGTAGTCACCGCGAGAGAACACCGCAGTGGCGCTTCAGCCGACGGTTCCACGCTCGTGTTGGCCCACGGTACGAAGCGTGACCGTTTCACCATGATTCAAGGCGGCCAGGCAAAAACGATGAGCTTCAAAGGTGAATTCGGTCTTGATGCCGTTGCGAATGACGGTTCGATGCTGTTCTTGATCGAAACAGTCGACCCGATCTTTGCCGCGTACTCCGTACGCAAAGCCGACCTCCGCACGGGAACGCTGGTGCCCGGTGCTATCGAGAACACCGACGTCGGGGTGAAGGGCGTAACGGGTTCAACGTCGGATGAGCCTGCGATGCGAGGCAAGCCTTTGGACCGTCTGTTCGGTGCTGATGGTTGGACCTACACGCTCTACTACAACGAAAGTCATTCGTATGTGCACGCACTAGATAGTGCAGGAAGAGGAAACGGTTTGTGTTTCGACCTCCCGGCAAGTTGGAACTCCAACGCTGCAACGATTCGGTTGAAACTGGGTTCTGAAACGATGACCGTCGTCCGCAAGTCCAAAACCCTAGGACGTTTGCTCGGCACCCGTCCCGGCGTAGCTCCTAAGATTGCTCTCGGCTAAATCTGAGCTATGTCTGAAACTGAGCTAAGTCTGAAACTGAGCTAAGTCTGATTCTGAAACCAAATCCGTGTCATTGGCAGCGACAACCAATGCTCGCCACGAGGTTGGGCCCGCGACTACCTGGAGTGAGCCTTCCAAGCCTGGTCCATTCCCTGGCGTGGCTAGATAGGGGCCCTCTGCCGATCCTCTCATCCCTGTCGACGGCGACATGGCAGGATGGCGACTATGTATGTAATCCTGCTTCGAGGTGTCAATGTGGGCGGCAATAACAAAGTGCCCATGGCCGATCTGCGGACGGCGTTGGCCGATCGGGGTTTGGAAAAGGTAAGTACCTATATCGCTAGTGGCAATGTTTTTGCGGATTCTTCCTTGGGTTCTGTGGAATTGGCGTTGCTGGTTCGCACCACGATTTTGGATTCATTTGGGCTCGAAATCCCAGTTTTGGTTCGTACTCACGCGGAGTTGGTGTCCGTGGCACAACGCAACCCTTTCGAGCACGAAAAAGACAATGCGAAGTTGGCCATCACTTTCCTTGACGGAGAGCCAAGCCCGTTCAGCATTACCGCACTGCTCACGGCCAATCCCGAGCCCGAACAGTTCGTGATCGACGGAACTACCATGTATGCCTATTATCCCAACGGTTTCGGTCAAACCAAGCTCACTTCCACGCTGATCGACCGCAAGCTCAAAACGATTTCCACCACCCGAAACTTCAATACCCTCCTCAAGCTCATAGAACTCTCAGCCTGACCCAGTGGTGGCGGGAAGCCTGGATAGTCGAGAGGTAGCCCAGCTCCCGATCGAGTTGATGATGTGCGTCGCCGCTTTGGCTTCTTCTTCGGTAAGAATTGCGTCCGCTAGCGGAGCAAGAATTTCTTTCAGTATGTCGGGAAGGCGAGTCGCCATCGACGCTATGTCACGCAAGAGCTTGTCCGAGTCGATTCGGGCTGTTTCTGCCAGACGCTCCCAATGAAGGCTGGAGATCTCTGTGGGTCGGTATTCGCGACCGATCTTTTGCGACATGCGAAGCTTTTTGGGGTGTTCGCGGTAGGGGGCGGCCGAAGCCAGGTCATACAACGGAGCCAGGCGAACTTGGCGACCTGAAAGAAGGAGCGAGTAGTTCTTGGCGTGGGCATCGATGCCGAGAATCAGCCAGTTGAAAGCAGCGGCACGAACCAGAGTGTTGATGTCATCGTCGGCAGATCGAACTTCAACTTCCCGCAGCAGTGAAACGAGGTCCTCAAGACTTGGACCGCCGTCGGCCTGATACTTCTGGTCTGGCGGTACTCCAAGCGCTTGGCAAAAATCCTCTTGGTGGATTCGCTCCACGACTCCATTCACCCGCATACGGTCGTAACGCTCTACGACCAAGGCGCGTTCGTCGCCAAATCGTTGGAGGGTTGAGGTGGCCGTATGTAGACCTAATCGAGCGGCTGCTGCGAGACACAGGTGCTCATTGAGGTCGTGAAATTTTAGCCCAGCGATTGCTGGCTTGATGATGTGTGTTGTGGCGTTTCGTCCGGTGGGGATGGCCCAGGATTGCGTGGCGTCATCGTAAGACAAGGCGAATTTTGACTGAGCCCCGGCAAGACTCCAGTGGCTTCGTATGCGCGCATGCCAAGCTGTCGAATCGTTTCGAAGCGACCTGAGCAGCCCGGCAATGGCATGCTCATCGAGCGGTTCGTAACTATCTAGTTCCCCGTCAAGGAGATCGTTGTCGAGGCGTTGATAACGAGCCGCTCCGGCTACATCGTTCCCGACGCCTTGAATGAGCCCGAACACATCTCGCGGTGAACATTGAAAGTTTTTCGCCCATCGGGAGATGACTTGTTCATTGTCTGGCAGAAGTCCCCACAGGTAAGCATTTACTGTCTTGCCTGAATACACGGGTTTTGCCAGCGGCATAGAGATGCTTAAGGGGGTCGAATCTGTTCCTGCAGTCCAAGTTTCGTCGTAAGCGATTTGGAGGTTGCGGCTGTCTGACCCGTCGAGCGTTCCTAGCTGTCGACCGTCCATCCAGATTGCGAGCTCACGCATTCCGAGCCTCCAAGAGCTGATCTAGGTCGATCCGTCCGTGAGCGGGAGGTGCGAGTTCGATGTTTGCTACTAAGCCGAGCGCGCCAAGAGTTCGAAGCACGAGCGACATTTCAGCACTGGCCTTGCCTTGCTCGACCGATATCACCCATGCTCTAGTCACGCCAACCGCGAGCGCAAGCTCTGCCTGAGTCCAGCCAAGCACCTTGCGTCGGGTGCGAATTGTTGCTCCGAAATCTCGCGAGGTTCTTGCTTGCATAATGTCACCTTACGCCGACATTTTGTAAATGTCAACGAAAACTGACATTTCGCAATGTCATCGTTCGCGTGCATCCACGCAAACGAGGAGTCACCCGGTGACCTCCGGATGTGCCGTAAATCCGGATGGGGCTGAGTATCACCGCGGATATCGAAGACCGCCTGGCGGGCGCCTATCCTTGAAAGCTCCTCCGGAACAAGCGATCAAGGCCCCAAATGACTCAAACCACTGCTAGCGAACTGCCCAATAACGATTTTATTCGTGAGCAGATCCAGCGTGACGTGGCAGCAGGGGTCAATGGTGGGGTAGTAGTTACCCGGTTCCCTCCAGAACCCAATGGGTATTTGCACGTCGGCCATGCCAAGTCGATTTGCCTAAACTTCGGGGCGGCGAGCGACTTTGGCGGCACCTGTAACCTGCGGATGGATGACACCAACCCGGCCGCCGAAGAAAGTGACTATGTCGACGGAATCCTCGAAGACGTCAAATGGCTAGGTTTCGCATGGAACGGTGAAGTTCAGTACGCCTCCGACAAGTTTGAGCAATTGTTCGAATGGGCCAAGATCTTGATCACGAGTGGTGACGCCTACGTAGACGATCAGAACGCCGAAACGATCGCCGCGACACGTGGATCGATCACCGAGCCAGGTACCAACTCACCCTTTAGAGATCGGACCCCCGAAGAAAACCTCGCACTGTTTGATCGTATGCGCGCAGGTGATTTTATAGACGGTGAAAAGGTGCTGCGGGCCAAGATCAACATGGCCGACCCAAATGGCCAGCTCCGCGATCCCATCATGTATCGCATCCGCCATATCGAGCACCATCGAACCGGGAACGCCTGGTGCATCTATCCCACGTATGACTGGGCTCACGGGCAGTCCGATGCGCTCGAAGGAATTACCCACTCTGTCTGCACACTGGAGTTCGATGCCCACCGTGCGCTGTACGACTGGTATCTCGATCGCCTGCCGTTGCCAATCACCCGGCCCCGTCAGTACGAGTTTGCCCGCCTAGCGCTCACCTACACGCTGATGTCGAAGCGCAAGCTCTTGCAGTTGGTGCGCGAACAAACCGTTACCGGCTGGGACGATCCACGCATGCCCACGTTGCGAGGTATGCGGAAACGTGGCTATCCAGCTGCAGCTCTACGAGCATTCTGCGCGCATATTGGTGTGGGCAAGATGAACTCCACCCATGAGATCGAACTGTTGGAGTATTTCGTCCGCAACGAACTCAACAAGGTTGCCGTGCGCCGTATGGCCGTGCTCCGACCTATCAAGGTTGTCATTGAGAACTATCCCGAGGGCCGAGTCGAGTGGCTTGATGCGGTCAATAATCCTGAGGATCCTGAAGCTGGGTCACGAAAGATTCCGTTCTCGCGCACCCTGTTCATGGAGGCCGAAGACTTTATGGAAGTTCCAGCGCCCAAGTTCTTCCGCCTGTTCCCCGGCAACGAAGTACGGCTTCGCTATGCGTACTTTCTGACCTGTACCGGAGTAGTCAAAGACTCAGAGGGCAACGTCACAGAGTTGCGCGCCACGTATGATCCTTTAACCGCAGGTGGTCAGGCTCCCGACGGACGCAAGGTCAAAACCACGTTGCACTGGGTCTCCGCAGAACACGCAGCCCAAGTCGAAGTTCGTGAATACGCCCACCTGTTCACCGATCCAAACCCCGGCGGTCATGAAGGGAAGGACCCGCTCGAGTTCCTGAATCCGGAATCGGTCACGGTGCTTCACGCCCAGGTCGAACCGGCTCTGGCTGAAGCTGAAACGGGAGAACATGTGCAGTTCGAACGACTTGGATACTTCTGCGCCGACAACACGGCAGAACAAACCGACAACCTCGACAACAATGACAACCTCGACAACAATGACGACCCCGACAACAAAGAACATCGCAAGGCCGACGGGAAAGCTGACGGGAGCCGTGTGGTGTTTCATCGGACGGTCACGCTGAAAGACGAGTGGGCGCGAATCCAAAAGCGTTCGTAACCTCCTCAAAAGCTCGTTCGCCACGTTGGGTGGGAACTCAGTTCAAGCTGGCGGGCCCTATCTCCGCTTCGCTTCGAGTCCCACCGGAGGGTTCGCCTGCCGGCCGGCAAGTGCGGATCGGGAACCTCGGCCCAAGCTGACACAGACCATGGCTCTCCCCGGCGTCGAGCAACGCAAAGGTTTTGCCCCAGTCGGCAATCCGAATCAGGAACCGTGGCAAATTTCCCGATTACAAAGGATTTCTGGGTTGAAAACTGAACCTTCGGACCTAAGCTGCCGATAGGACTTCATCGTGCATTTGGCGAACTCTTCCCCTGAACTTCGAAACCAGTCTTTGGCGGGCCAAGTTCGTCGCGTCTGGACCGCCAAACCTCACGAACTGGCCATCCAGGAAGCAAGCGGTCGGAGCGTCGATGGTTTAGGTCTTCTTTACCGAATCGATGCCTGGCATGATCGCCTGAGCGAGGCTGGAGTAACGGCGAACTCTATGGTTGGGATTTGCCTACCCCGATCGATTGACCAGGTAGCAGCACTGTTTGCTGTTCACGAGCTCGGCGCCGCGTACGTTCCGCTCGACCCCAATTACCCCTTGGCTCGTCGCCAGTTCATGGTGGCCGATTTGGGCGTCAAGGTGCTACTCGGCGGCCAAAATCTTGAGGAGCCCGAATTTGTAGGGACCCGTTGGATCGAGCCGCCAGGTTGGCAGGGGGTGGTTCGTCGTCCCCAAAGCACGCCAAAGCTTCATCACGTTCCGGCGGATCACGAGCTGGCCTATGTGATCTACACGTCGGGCTCTACTGGCAAACCCAAAGGTGTTCAGATCACGCATGGGAATCTCAATGCTTTCCTGTTCGAGTGGGACGGACTTCTAGCCCCAGAGCCTGCGGGCGTATGGCTTGGTCTGACCTCGCTTTCGTTCGATCCTTCAGTTGTGGAACTGCTGTGGTCACTCAGCCGCGGGTGGTCTGTTGTGCTTGCCCCTGAACGGCCGGCCCCTGGAGCGATAGGCCAACTCATCAGTGCCCATAAGATCACTCATTTGCAGGTGACCCCCACCCGGGCCTCGATGCTTTTGTCGGACGCAACCGATCGCAACAGTCTGGTATCACTGAAAGAGTTGTTTGTCGGCGGGGAGGTTTTGACTGCGACACTTGCCCGTGACCTGTTGCGTAAAGTACCTGTACTTACCAATTTGTATGGGCCGACAGAAACCACGGTTTGGGCATTTGCTCATCGGTTCACCGCGGCCAGCGAACTAGTTGATCCACTCCCCATTGGTCTCCCGCTTCGTGGTGTTGTCGCACGACTAGACCCCGTCGGAGCGCTTGAATGCCTAAACCCGACAAACGCCAGTACCGGGGACGGAACAGCTGAGGGCCTGAACAAACCCGATCTGATTTGTCCGACGGGTTTGACCGATGTGACTGGTGTGACTGGTGAAATTGTGCTCGAAGGACCCGACGTGTCACCGGGGTACCATCGCAACATAACCGCACATACAACCGCACATCCAGCTGGCTTGACTGAACCAAGAGAGACCGAATATCGCACCGGTGACTTGGCTCACATTGGAGCGGATGGGAATTGGTACTTCCAAGGCCGCGCCGACACACAGATCAAAATCAGCGGCCACCGAATCGAACCCGCCGAAATCGAATCGGTGCTTCTCGCCCAACCCGGTGTAGCTCTGGCTGCAGTAGTGGTCCGGGTGTTGGCCAGTGGCGTTCCTCGGCTCGTCGCCTTTGTTGAACCCAAAGCGGACGGGACCAAACCGCTTGACGCTTCGGCGCTCCAGGCCGCTTGTCGCGCAGAGCTGCCCACGATGTACGTCCCAGCGGTTATTGCCGTTGAAAAATCGTTGCCAAAAACGCCATCGGGCAAAGTGGACCGAGGATCGCTCGTTGTCCCGTCATCGTTAGTCGACCCGGGCCCGATCGACGAAGACGCTGATCGAGTCGGGAAGCTGTGCAAGGTGTGGTCATCCGTTTTGGGTCGCACCGTTGGCCCCGATGACGATTTTTTCGTCTTTGGCGGGGACTCGCTTGGAGCTGTGGCCGTCATGGCAGAGGTGTCGCGGATTTATGGGGAGCAGTTTGGATTGGCAGTTCTGATTACTGCACCCACGCCTCGCCAGCTTCTCGCCGAGATCGATCGAGGGCAAGGGTACAGCGAGACTCTTGTTGCGTTGCGAACGGTTGAGCAACCTAGCCGGAGGCTTTTTATCGTGCACGGCGCTGGCGGCAACGTTGTCAACATGGTGCATATGGCCAAGCAATTGCCTGACGACCTTGATGTTTACGCCTTCCAAGCTCACGGTGTCGCTATTCCTGACGGGGCGATCGATCTCACCATTGAAGCGATGGCCGAGCGGTATCTCAACGAGTTGCGGGTGCTGCAACCAAAGGGCCCGTATCTCCTGGGCGGTTACAGCGATGGTGGGCTTGTTGCTTGGGAAATGGCCCGAAGGCTGAACAGTGAAGGGAACCTGGTGCGCGGTTTGCTGCTCATCGATTCGGCCCTTCCGCCCACCCCGGAAATGAACAACGCCACCAACTTGGAAAAGGTTGCCAACATCTTCCGTAACGTGCGGGATCGCCAGAGGCCAAGTCTGGTTTGGGTTCGTGACGCAGCCTGCGCGCAGCGTTCGACCAACCCCAATTCGATGGCAAACGCCAGCGATCTTGAACGGCTTCCGAATATTGACGTACAGGCAGAGGTAGAACACGCCTCTGATCTGTACAAAATGCGTGCGCTTACCATCGACGTTGCTTTGGTTCGTGCCGCTCACACTAAGCCTGTGGTGTGGGTTGACTTCCGATGGAAACGCTATGTGCGCGGACGATTTTCGGTATCTACATCCAGCGGAGATCACCTGGCTATGGTTCGTCCGCAAAATGCCGAGAATCTTGGCGCCCATGTAAAGGACGCCCTTGCCTTTTTGGGCTAAGCACTTCGCGGTTGCCGTGAAGTGATCGAGACCACAAGCTGGATAAATCAAACTGCCCGCAACCGAAGTGGCGGGCAGTACGAAGCTGTTTTGTGGAGCGTTGTGCCGGACTATGCGGCAGCCTTTTCCAGAATGTGAATTCCGCACGACGAGCCCAGGCCAATAACGTGAGCCAATCCAACTTTTGCGCCTTCGATTTGGCGTGGTCCGGCTTCATTGCGAAGGTGATGGCAAACCTCCCAAACGTTAGCAATACCGGTTGCCGCAATAGGGTGGCCCTTGGATTCGAGTCCGCCGGATACGTTTACTGGGGTTGAACCGGTACGCCATGTTGCGCCAGACTTGAAGAAGTCGACCGCTCCACCTTCTTCGCACAGCATCAAATTGTCATAGTGAACCAACTCGGCCGTGGCGAAACAGTCGTGCAATTCAACGAGGTCAAGGTCAGCCGGGCCGATGCCTGCAGCTTCGTACGCCTGCTTAGCCGCCGCCCTGGTGAGGG
>JAYTWN010000270.1:0-9439 GCA_043743435.1 Acidimicrobiia bacterium | reverse complement strand
TTGGCGGGTGGCGGCGACGGTGATGATGGTGATGATTCCGAGGGTTGCGCCGATGGTTCCTCCGATGAGTCCGGTGATGGCTGATTCGGTGAGGAATTGGGCGGCGATGTGGGTTTTGGATGCGCCGAGTGATCTTCGGAGGCCGATTTCGGGGGTTCTTTCGATTACGGATACGAGGGTGATGTTGGCGATTCCTACGGCCCCGACAGCGAGGATTAACAAGCCCAGCGCAAGGAACAAACCATTGAGATCGGATTGGATGGCGTTTTTGACGTCGGTTGGTTCGCCGTCGGCGGAGATTTGGATGCGTGTGGGGTCGATGGGGTCGAGTGTGGCGGGGGTTTGTGTGGCAATTAAGCGTGCTGCGCCGATGACGGTGTCTATTCGGACGGAGCCTGGTGCGGCGAGGTTGTAGATCGTTTGGGCGGTACGGTTGGGGAGGATGATGGCGTCTAGGAGGTCGGGTTCTCGGGCTACATCGGCGATGATGCCGATGACTTCGAATGGCCGGTCACCAATGAAAATGACAGGCCGTTGATCCACTCGGTTGATGCCAAGGTCTTCCGCCGCGACTCGTCCGAGTACGGCGACGGGTGCTGCGTTGGTGTCCATGAGGGCATCGAATACTCGTCCGGTGGTGAGGCGCGTTTTGATGGCGTTGAAGAGTCCGGGTGATGCGGCTTTCACGGTTTTTTGGTATTCGGTTTGGTCGAGTGGATCACGCACGGCAACCGCCCGCACTAATGCCCCGTTGACGTTGACGTCGGACAGGGTTCCGGCCGCGGTTACGCCGTTGAGTCGTTCAATGCGGGTTTGGGCATCCCAGGGTATCGAGGAGAACTGCGGCGCACCGGATCCACCGAAATTGTTGGAGCGTGGTTCAGCGACCACATAGGTGGCGGCGAGCGCGTCGAACCGGGAAACGATTTGAGCGCCAGCAGTCCGTGAAATGCCAATGGTTGCGACGAGCGCAGCGATGCCCATGACGGTCCCGAGCGAAGTGAGTGCGGTGCGGAGTGGTCGTTCGGCGATTCCTGCGATTGCTTCGGCGAGTAAATCGCGGATACGCATTTTTGGTTGTTCACGGTCGTGTCGCCGGTGTGGGTTAGTTGGCATTGGCGGGGAGTGGGTGGTGGGATGGTTGGGTGGTGAGGTAGCCGTCGGTTATGGCTACGGATCGCTGTAGGCGACGGGCGACGGATGGGTCGTGGGTGATCACGACGAGCGTGAGGCCGTCGGCTTGGAGGCGGTCGAAAACGTCGAGGACGGTGTGGGTGTTGCGGGTGTCAAGGTTCCCTGTGGGTTCATCGGCGAGGAGGAGGGCGGGCCGTGAGGTGATGGCTCGGGCGATGGCGACTCGTTGTTTTTCGCCACCGGATAGGGTGCGGGCGGTTGCGTCAACACGGTGGTCGAGGCCGACGCGGTGGAGGGCGTCGAGTGCTCGTTCGATGCGTTCTTTCCGTGCTGGTGGGGGTTGGTTGGTGGTGCCGTAGATGGTTCCGAGTTCCACGTTTTCCAGCACGGAACGGTGGGGAAGTAGATGGAATTGTTGGAACACGAAACCGATCTCGCGCCCACGTACTGCAGCCCGTCCGGCGTCGGTAAGGGTGGCGACGTCGGTTCCGTTCAACAGGTACGTGCCACGAGTGGGAATGTCGAGACAACCAAGAATATTGAGCAAAGTTGATTTGCCTGAACCTGATGGGCCGATGATGGCTACTGATTCGTGAGGTGCGACTTCAAGATCCACTCCACGAAGCGCATGCACTGGTGAGGCACTATCGGCGTCAAAGGTTTTCCATACTGACCGCAGCGCTAATACTGGGTTGACGATGGCGTGCCCATTGAGTAGTTGGCCGTCGGGTTCTTCTACACTACTGCCGATGGTCGTGCCACTGTAGGAGAAAGCACCATCGCTTAGGCTGCCGGAATTAGCCCTGCGCCTTTGCGGCCATTTCATGGTATCGGAGTGGCCGCAGCAACAGAATCACCAGCGATTGCAGCGCCCGGTTTGTCGTTCACACCGGGGATGCCCTCGAGGAGTTTTCCGTTGCTGGTGCCCGTTACGACCGTGTCACCCTCTTTGATATCTGACGGTTTCGTAGGGGTGATTTGCACAAAACCTTCCGCGCGTAAACCGGCCGTTACCTGCACTAGGCGCGTCGGAGCACCTGGAGTGTCTTCCACTTCCACACGAGTCGTTCCGTCAATCGCAGCTGATACCGCAGCCGTGGGGACGGCTAATACTTTTCCGCCCGTTGATGAGATCGGGATCGTTACCTTTACGGGTAAACCGTTGAGGTCGGTGAGTCGCGGTTTGCGGTTCTCAAACTGTGGTTGCCCGTCCGCAGCAGCAGGGTCTGAGGGTTCGGGTTGTGTCGGTTCTTCTTCGGCAGGTGTTAACTCCACATAGATTCTGCCCGCAGCTGCACCTTTGGTTCCGGTCGACGAGGCAATCTCGGTGATTTTGGCTCTCAAGGTGATCTGCAAATCCGATGCCTCAATCTCAGCGTCCTGCCCAACTCGCAATCCTGAGGCATCGGCTGGGTCAACGGAAGAATCCACCGCGACCCGTTGCGTCGACACCGTCATGAACACTCCGGATAGTGCATCACCGGCGGCGAGTTTTGATTCATCAATTCGCAGCGGCAGTGCGTTGAAGAACACGATCTCATTCGCCGGAACCACAATCCCCGTTTCCGCTTCCATACGGGCAAGTTCCGTCTTCGCGTCCACCTCGGCGGCGACAGCATTGGTCACGGCCGACTGCAAACTCGTGGCGTTCGCTGGTTTACCCAACTGTTCACGTGCCGCAATGGCGATCTTCAACTGTGCCTCAGCGGAACGGAGCGCTGCGGCCTGTGCGCGTTCGGCTGGCGCAACGGCACGCTTCGCTTGGTCAAGCTCGATGATGGCAATGTCCCGCGACTTCTTTGCTTGAGCCTGCCGTGCGATTGGATCAGAGCCAGTCCCGTTGCTAGCGGTTGATGTCAAACCCGAAGCAGCACTGCTTGCTGCGCCGGTGGCTGAAGCGCCAGTCGAACTGCCTGCCGCAGGGCTCGCACCGGAACTACCGGACCCGGTCGAGGCTGCCCCAGCCGATGAAACCGCAGAACCTGGTGTACCCGCAGAACTAGAGCCGTTCGAAGCACTGTTCGCAGCAGCCTGCTTCGCTCGCAGTTCAGTAATCGTGACCGCTTCCTTCGCCGTTGCCACTTGTAACTTTGCCGCAACCAATGCCGTTTGCGTATCCGTGATCGAGGTCTCTGCCCGTGCCACTCCACGCTGCGCAGTACGAAGCCCAGCAGAGGCGGAACGCACTGAAGTCGTCGCACCCGTAACTGCCTGTTCGGCGGCACGGATCGATGCGCCATACCCCTCGGTATCGGCACGCGATACACCCTCACCAATCACAATCGTGGGAACCGTTTTCGCTTTTGCAGCTACCAAATCCGTCTGTGCACGAACTAAACCAGCATTCGCTTCATCAACATTGGTTTGTGCCTCAACTACCGCAGCACGAGCATCATCGGCGTCAGCATTCGCGGTTTCGATCGCTCGTTCCGCTTTTGTTACCGCCAACTCTGCATCGGTAACGCGTTGCTTCGCTGCCGCCAAATTCTGTGCCGATTCAGCTGCCGTGAGCTTAACCGAAACATCATCACCTATACGAGCAACCGCCGTGTCCGCTGCAACCACTGCTGCCTCAGCCGTCGCCAACGCAATCTCGCGCTGCGCAATCGTGAGCAACGCCTGATCACTCGCTTTGCTGGCATCCGTCGCCGCAGCTGCCACCCGATCACGCGCCGCCGAAACGGCCTCATTCGCCGCCAAAGTTTTATCGGCAGTTGGTAACGCCGTGCCCAAAGACAATGCTTCTCGTGCCGAACGAACTTGATCAGCAGACTTACGAACCGCGTCCGTCGCCAGTTTCAAACGATCCAACTGCGCCGGAGTCGCACCAAACGGTTCATACCCGATCGAACGCATCCACACCGAAACCGCACGCTCCGCAACCTCATCAAACACCGGGCCAGAACCCGCAGCGAAACCTAAACGATTCAGCGAAGCCTTTAACGCCAAAACATCATCACCGGAATCATTAGGACGAATATCCCGATACATCGGTACCGCGCCAACGAAACCAACCACCGGCCGACCAGAAACATCGGCAATCTTTCCACCCTCTTTCACCACGGTTCCCTTGACCGGCGGAGCCGTCACAATCTGCGAGCCGGTCTTCGACGCAGAACCCGGCAACGTGATCGGTTTCGGTGAACCAAACCGCACCGTACCCCGCGTAAACAACGTCGAACGCAACACCCGAAACTCCACCGGCGCCACAATCCGCGAAGCCACCGGCGCCGCCGCACGAGCAGCCACATCCGCAGGCGAAGACAGCCGCTTCGCCACCAACCAACCACCCCCACCCGACAACACCGAAACCCCCAACAACACACCAACCGCACGAACCCCACGCCGACGCTTCGAGGCCCGCGGGGTTGGAGGCAGAGTTTCAGGCACAGCTGGTTGCTCCACATCGCTGGGCCCACCAGGTCCAAGACCAACTGGCCCGAAAGACGGCTCGCCAACGGGGAGGACAGCTTGGGGTTTCATCATGTCTGTCATCGGGACTCCTCTCCTGCCGGTCGCAGGGTGCTGCGGGGAAAGTTCTTGATCAGGTCGTCAATCGCATCAGCAACGATCATTACCGATGCAGACGAATCATTGGACCATTCATCAAAAGCACCTCGCACGCCTTCGGTGAAATACGCCAGGAGCGACAATGCACGAAACCCGGCCCGCTCCAGATTGGCCTGGATCACCTCCTGGATTTCGGCGGCAAAATACCCATCGGACAACCGCATCCATGCATGCGTTCGGTGAAGCTTCGCTAAATCAGCCATGAACTGCCGACCTTCCGGGTTGGCATCGAGTACCGCAAGAAGGGGACGAATCGAATCGCCAATGTCCTCCCAAGACTGTGCACTCGCTGCAAGTTTTCCCAAAGCCGCACCGAACTCCGGTGGCGGAAATGCAAAGATCGCGCCCCGAACTGGAAACCAGCGACTGAAGTTCCTTTCCGAAGATCCAGCATGGTGGGCAACAAGACAAAGGGTTGCGGCGCTCCCCATCTCGGTGGCCAGGGACACGGCTGCCATCCGTGCCCGCAGCCGAGCCGCCGCTCTCTTTCGTTCACCATGGCCGAGTATTGCGCCCGGCATCACAAACCCCGCAAGCAGAGCCGTTTCAACATCGCCAGGAAGAAGCCTGATTCCAACCGCCATACTGCTCATCTCGATCCGCTGAGAATTTCGATTTAAAGGGATAGTTCGAAAGCTACGAGCAGCTACGAGCAGCTACGAGCACAATCCCGCATTTCACGAAAAAAGTCAAGGAATTACTACGTGCACGGACTGCACCTTCAAATTTGTACTTTTAAGAGTTATCTCCGAAGTCGTGAATGGCTTGCCTTAAGTCGGAAGTTCACCCAACCACCAATCAAGGATGGTTGCAACCGCACCCGCCGCTATTGCCAAGTTTGTCCGATTTGGACAGATGGCGAAATCGGACAAAGTAGACCTTGAACGTTTCAAGGAAGAGATTCTTTGCTAGGGCCCGCCGGGCCCACAAAGGAAGTCAAAAAATGAAAGACTTACGTCTCGTTCGAAAACTTGGGAGCCTACTGATGCTCGCCGCATCCATTTTTGGAGTTTCTGCGGCCGTGCCTGCTTCCGTAATTCCGGCAGCTCAGGCGAGTGCTTGCGAGTGGCAGGGCGGATATTGGAACCATGTTTACCAGTCAAACAGTTCCGGTTACCTGGTCTACCTTTATTCTTATTGGGTACCAAGAGTGTTGATGTGCTAGCGGATTGTTGATCGAAGTTGCTCGGTTTCCTGGAGGTTGGAATGAATAAGTTTAATGGCCTTGTTTTTGGCGCAGCAGTGTTTGCCGTTTCTGTTTCGCTAAGTTCCTGTTCATCCACGAAACCGAGCGTGCAACACAAGGAAGATTCCTTGTCAGAACGTTTCAAAAAGCAAGAACGAGCTGTCTCCGCCTGCATGAAGAGCGCTGGTTTCAATTACAAACCTGAACTACGCAGCCTTCCGCCGACCATCAGCAGCGGCCCAGTTGGGCAGGAGATCCAATGGAAACGAACGCACGGCTACGGCATCGCCGAAGCACTCAGTAGCGTGAGACGAGCACCTCAAAGCCCGAACGAACCAATTCGCTCTGCCCTTAGCCGGGAAGATCAAACTGCATACGATAAAGCGCTTTTTGGACCGGGCGCACCTGGACAAGCCCTGGAATTGAAAACCCCAAAGGGCTGCCTCAATGAAAGCTATGGAATCACCAACGCGGATGCAAACCTGTCTGTACCGAAGATACAAACTGAACGGGATGACCAAGAAGTGCAGGCAATTTTGGGTCCATGGCGCAGTTGTCTGGCGAAGCAGGGATACAGTGCCCGAGATGAAGCAGGAATAGTCTCCAAGTACGTGATGCCTGAGCAGGCCAGGTTGTTTGTTCCGAACGCGCCGCCCCCAGAGCTTAAAGCCGGACAGGTGAATCTGATTGTCCCCGATATCTTCCCGCCCACGAAAGTTGATGAGCTGCTTGCTTTCGAAAGAAAAATCGGATCGATTGATGCTGGCTGTATGGACCAAAAGGCGTACAACAGGTTGCGGAATCGCCGAGCAAAGCTGGCAACTCCGTAGATCCGGAAATCCGAATGTGACGAACGCCGTAACGAAATGACCTCCACACCTGTGCGGACAAACCGTATGTGTGCAAACTATTTTACTCCTCGAGTCCTGACCTATACCTCGTTCTTTTTGTTGCCTAGGCTAAAGATTGAGTGATCCGGTCCGAGCGTGACGACGATGTCCGCAGCGCTTTTGGTTGGAGCAATGTGCTGTACAAGGTTCGGGAGATTGATCGAATCCCATACTGATCGTGCTACTTCGATGCGTTCTGCTTCGTTGAAGAATACAAAGCGCGCATAGAAACTTGATCTGTCATATTCAGCCGCTTCGATGAGGCCAACGAAGCGTTGAATGTACCAACCGGCGATTGCCTCGGTGTCGGCATCGACATAGATTGACAAGTCTTGGGCGTCGTTGATCAAGGCATGCAGTGCGTTTACGCCTTCTACGATCACGATGTGTCCAGGAGGCACGGTTCCGGTTCCGTCGGTATCGAAGCTGGTGTGCGAATAGACCGGCACGTTCAGTGAAACACGGGCATCGCTCGCTGCGGCAAGGAACCGCCGAAGGGCATGCCAATCGTAGGTATGCGGAAGACCCTTGATGTAGGAAAGACCGAGCGGTTCGAGGATGCGATTGGGTAGCAAGAATCCGTCGGTAGAGACTACGGAAACTTTCAAATCCTTAGAGCGAAGGGCTTGAGCCAAGGATTCGCTGAGGGTGCTTTTTCCTACTGCCACGCTTCCCGCAAGTGCTACGACTCCGCGTGACCCTAACGACAACTTCTGATCGAGTCGCTCAAGGACCGCAGAGCACAAACCCTCAATCGTGTTTGTTGGCTCACTAGGTTCGGCCGACGGGATTTGCAGAATCACGTCGACCATCATGGCCAAAATATCGGGACTGGCTCAACTACGACGTAGGGCGACGACGAACACTCGCTTGAAAGGGAACGGCGTGCCATAGGTTTCGCTGGGATACGCGGTTCGTAGTTTTGGAGCAAGCTCGTCGCAGAAATCCTGGCGGGTTGCTGCATCGGGAAGGGCGTTGAGCACCGGACGTAGCGCCGTTCCCTTGACCCATTCCAACACCGGGTCGGCGCCCTGCAATATGTGCACATACGTTGTGTCCCATGCGTCGACGTTGGCTCCAAGGTTGGCCAAAACCTTGAGATATGTTGCCGCCTGATGGGAGTTGTGTGTGCGATCAGTAAGTGCAGCGATCCCGGCGTACTGCTGCCATTTCGGCTCAGCCCACTGGCCACGAATGGCTTGATGATGCGGATCATCAAGATTGCCCGGCACCTGAAACGCCAGATATCCACCCGTAGTCACCTGATTCAGAAGGTGTTCCATCCGCTCAAGATGACCAAGATCCCATTGCAGCGCCGCATTGGCAATCACCACATCAATCGACGCAACCCCATGATCGGCCGCCTTCCAGGTAGCAAGATCACCATAAACAAACGACAGGTTCGGTAGGGCCCCATCCCCCACCGCGAGCTTCGCCGCCTGCTCCAACATGGCCGCATCGTTGTCAACTCCAATAACCCGCGCCCCAGGCCAACGCCCCACCAAAGAAGCCGTCAACGCCCCAGGCCCACACCCAAGATCCACCACAACCGCCAGACTACCCCCAACACCAAGCCCCTCCCGCGGCACCCGCCCAACTAACTCAAAAAACGCCCGACTCCGCTCATCCCCAAAAACCTCATACTGCCCTGGATCCCACATACGTAAACAATACAAGTCCAATACAAGTACCGTCAACCCATTTCTCATCAGCAACGGGCGAAGCTCAAGCCACCAACCCCACGCAAGCGACAACGAAGCTGGAGCTACGAAACCTGCCACCAAGTAACAGCGAAGCTGGAGCTTCCAACCCCCATGGACACATGACAACAATTCCAACAAACCATTCGCGCAAAACAAAACAACGTGCCAACCTATAACTCGTGCAACGCCGCCCCACCTCTACATCCAACTTTGGGTCGGGCAAACGCGAAAGCCATGACGCCTCAGGTTTCTATGCGCGCTTTGCAGATGAACGCCTCGACCTGTCCGACGATGCCACCGTTCTTCCCCCTCGCGAAATCCTCGATCCCATTCGTTGTGGTGATGCCCGTGACATGAGCGAGTTGCGTGACGGTGAAGTGGCGCTCGTGGTTACGTCGCCACCGTACTTCGCTGGCAAGCAGTACGAGGAGGAGGCCACTCGCGAGGGCGTTCCTGCCAGCTACACCGAGTACCTCACCATGTTGCGAGAGGTATTCGCCGAGTGCGCCCGAGTCTTGGAACCAGGTGGCCGGATTGCCGTCAACGTGGCCAATCTGGGGCGCAAACCATACCGAAACCTCGCTGCCGACGTCACCGCAATTTTAGCGTCTTTGGGCCTGTTGCTGCGCGGTGAAATCGTGTGGCAGAAGGCCGACGGTGCTACAGGTTCGTGCGCATGGGGATCATTTCGCAGTCCAGCGAACCCGGTCCTCAGAGACATGACTGAACGAATCGTGGTGGCCAGCAAAGGTCGATTCGATCGCTCCCTCAAAGCCCCCGTCCGCAAAGAACAAAACCTGCCGCACCGAGTCACTATCGGCGCCGACGAGTTCATGGAGTCAACCCTCGACGTTTGGCATTTTGCTTCCGAAAGCGCTAAACGCGTTGGGCACCCCGCACCTTTTCCTGTGGCACTACCGGAACGTTTGATTCATATGCACACCTACGCTGATGAG
>JAYTWN010000269.1:0-8667 GCA_043743435.1 Acidimicrobiia bacterium | reverse complement strand
TTGGCGGGTGGCGGCGACGGTGATGATGGTGATGATTCCGAGGGTTGCGCCGATGGTTCCTCCGATGAGTCCGGTGATGGCTGATTCGGTGAGGAATTGTGCGGCGATGTGGGTTTTTGATGCGCCGAGAGACCGGCGTAGCCCGATTTCGGGGGTTCGTTCGATTACGGATACGAGGGTGATGTTGGCGATGCCTACGGCCCCTACGGCGAGGATTAGCAGGCCCAATGCGAGGAAGAGGCCGTTGAGGTCGGATTGGATGGCGTTTTTGACTTCGGTTGGTTCGCCGTCGGCGGAGATTTGGATTCGTGTGGGGTCGATGGGGTCGAGTGTGGCGGGGGTTTGTGTGGCGATGAGGCGTGCTGCACCGGTGACGGTGTCGATGCGCACGGAGCCTGGTGCGGTGAGGTTGTAGATGGTTTGTGCGGTCCGGTTGGGGAGGATTATGGCGTCGAGGAGGTCGGGTTCTCGGGCTACATCGTTGATGATCCCGATGACTTCGAACGGTCGGTCACCAATGAAAATTACGGGTCGTTGATCGACACGGTTTATGCCAAGGTCTTCTGCGGCGACTCTTCCGAGAAGGGCTACTGGGGATGCGTTGGTGTCCATGAGGGTGTCGAAGACGCGTCCGGTGGTGAGCCGGGTTTTGATGGCGGGGAACAACCCGGGTGATGCAGCTTTGACAGTTTTTTGGTATTCGGTTTGGTCGAGTGGATCACGCACAGCAACGGCTCTCACTAATGCCCCGTTGACGTTTACTTCGGACAGCGTTCCGGCTGCAGTTACCCCGTTGAGCCGTTCAATGCGTGTCTGTGCGTCCCAAGGGATTGACGAGAATTGTGACGTACCGGATCCACCGAAGTTGTTGGAGCGTGGTTCGGCAACAACATAGGTTGCGGCGAGTGCGTCGAATCTGGAGACGATTTGGGCGCCAGCGGTCCGTGAGATGCCGATAGTAGCTACGAGTGCGGCGATTCCCATGACGGTCCCGAGGGAGGTGAGTGCGGTGCGTAATGGTCGTTCGGCGATTCCCGCGATCGCTTCGGCGAGCAGATCTCGTTTCCGCATTTTCGGTCGTTCTCGATCACGCCGAAATCGTGTTGTGATTCCACGGTGTTTCTGTCGATCATCACTATTCACAACCCCTGTGGCGGCATCTGTCGAAGTGTCCGTTGGTTCGTTCGTGCGCGTATTATCAGCGCGCGTAGGTGTTTGCGACGAGGTTTTAGTGCGCATCGGCGGTCGCTAAGCCATGGGCGGGTTGTGTGGTGAGGTAGCCGTCGGTGATGGCAACGGATCGTTGGAGGCGTCGGGCGACGGAGGGGTCGTGGGTGATCACAACGAGGGTGAGGCCGTCGGCTTGGAGGCGGTCGAAAACGTCGAGGACGGTGTGGGTGTTACGGGTGTCAAGGTTCCCTGTGGGTTCATCGGCGAGGAGGAGTGCTGGTTGGGAGGTGATGGCTCGGGCGATTGCGACTCGTTGTTTTTCGCCACCAGAGAGTGTTCGGGCGGTTGCGTCAACACGGTGGTCGAGACCGACTCGGTGAAGGGCATCAAGGGCGCGTTCGATTCGTTCTTTTCGGTTCGGTGGGGGTTGGTTGGTGGTGCCGTAGATGGTTCCGAGTTCCACGTTTTCGAGCACGGAACGGTGGGGGAGTAAATGGAATTGTTGGAACACGAAACCGATCTCGCGTCCACGTACTGCGGCACGGCCGGCGTCGGTGAGGGTGGCGACATCGGTTCCGTTTAAGAGATATGTGCCACGGGTGGGAATGTCGAGACAACCAAGAATATTGAGGAGAGTGGATTTGCCTGAACCTGATGGACCGATGATGGCTACTGATTCGTGAGGCGCTACTTCAAGATCCACCCCACGAAGTGCGTGCACTGGTGAGGCACTATCGGTGTCAAAGGTTTTCCATACTGAACGCAACGCCAACACAGCTTTGCCGGTACCGTGCTTTAGGTTTCGTTGTTCGCTACTTCCGCCTGCAGAATCACTCACTGGTGCGTCAATATCGCTATCGTGAACTTCAACGTCGGCGACGGGCTTCCGACGGGTTCGAGACCATTTCATGCGGTTGGGGTGGCCGCAGGGACAGAATCTCCAGTGGCAGCATCAGCGGGCGTAGCGCCGGGTTTGTCGTTTGTGTCGGGGATGCCTTCGAGGAGTTTTCCGTTACTGGTTCCGGTAACAACCGTGTCGCCTTCCTTAATGCCCGATGGTCTAGTTGGGGTGATTTGCACGAAACCTTCCGCACGCAAGCCAGCCGTTACCTGAACCAAACGAGTCGGAGCACCCGGAGCGTCTTGCACTTCCACGCGAGTTGTTCCATCGATCGTTGCTGAAACAGCGGCTGTCGGGACAGCCAACACTTTCCCGCCTGTTGATGAGATCGGGACCGTTACCTTTACGGGGAGCCCGTTGAGGTCAGTGAGGCGTGGTTTGCGGTTCTCAAATTGTGGTTGCCCATTCACCACGGCAGGGTCAGGTGCTGCGGGTTCGGGTTGCGCCGGTTCGTCCTCGGCCGGTGTTAACTCCACATAGATTCTGCCCGCAGCCGCACCCTTCGTACCGGTTGATGAAGCAATCTCGGTGATCTTGGCTTTCAACGTGATCTGTAAATCCGATGCTTCAATCTCGGCGTCTTGACCAACACGTAAACCAGAAGCGTCGGCAGGATCAACAGAGGAATCAACCGCAACACGCTGTGTAGAAACCGTCATAAACACACCAGACAGCGCATCACCAGCCGAGAGTTTTGACTCATCAATTCGAAGCGGTAACGCGTTGAAAAACACCACCTCGTTCGCAGGAACCACAATCCCAGTTTCGGCTTCCAACCTCACCAGCTCCGCCTTCGCATCCACCTCGGCGGCGACAGCGTTGGTGACAGCTGACTCCAAGCCCGTGACGTTCGCTGGTTTCCCGATCTGCTCACGCGCCGCGACAGCGATCTTTAACTGTGCCTCAGCAGAACGAAGCGCAGCACCCTGAGCCCGTTCGGCGGGGGCAACTGCACGTTTCGTTTGATCAAGCTCAATCACGGCAATGTCACGTGATTTTCTCGCTTGGGCTTGGCGAGCAATCGGATCAGAACCACTCCCGTTACTAGCCGTTGACTCGCCACTCAAAACCCCGCCCAACAATCCACCGGCACCGGTCGCAGAGGAAGCAGTTGCACCACCCGTTGAGCTGGCAGAACCCGAACCGTTCGACCCACCATTCGCCGCAGCCTGCTTTGCACGCAACTCCGTAATGGTCACGGCCTCTTTCGCCGTCAAAACTTGCAACTTCGCTGCCGTTAACGCCGTTTGCGCATCACCGATTACCGTCTCGGCCCGGGTCACGCCACGCTGCGCAGTCCGAAGCCCAGCCGCAGCCAAACGCACCGAAGTAGTTGCCCCGGTTACCGCCTGCTCGGCCGCACGAATCGAAGCACCATACCCCTCAGTGTCAGCACGTGAAGCACCATCGCCAATCACAATCGTTGGTACCGTCTTCGTTTTCGCTGACACTAAATCTGTTTGTGCACGACTAAGACCGGCATTGGCCTCATCAACATTCGATTGTGCCTCAACCACCCCAGCACGAGCATCATCAGCATCGGCATTCGCGGTTTCGATCGCTCGTTCCGCCTTCACCACACCCAACTCAGCATCCGTAACCCGTTGCCTCGCTGCAGCCAAATTCTGTGCCGATTCAGCCGCGGTAAGTTGAGCCGAAACATCATCACCCATACGAGCAACCGCCGCATCCGCCGCAACCAACACTGCCTCCGCCGACGCCAAAGCAATCTCCCGCTGCGCAATAGCCAATAACGCCTGATCGCCCGCCTTACTCGCATCCGCTAACGCTGCTGCGACCCGATCCCGCGCCGCTGCCACCGCCTCGTTCGCCGCCAACATTTTATCGGCCGAAGGTAAAGCCGTGCCCAAAGACAACGCTTCCCGGGCTGCGCGAACTTGATCAGTGGACTTACGAACCGCATCCGATGCCGACTTCAAACGATCCAACTGCACCGGAGTAGCACCAAACGGTTCATAACCAATAGCCCGCATCCACACCGATACTGCACGCTCCGCAACCTCATCGAACACCGGGCCACTACCCGCAGCAAAACCCAAACGGTCCAACGAGGCCTTCAACGCCAACACATCAGCACCCGAATCATTCGGACGAATATCACGGTACATCGGCACGGCTCCAACCAAACCAACCACCGGACGACCTGAAACATCCGCGAGCTTCCCACCCTCCTTCACAACCGAACCCTTCACCGGTGGTGCCGTCACAATCTGAGAACCTGTCTTCACCGCAGAACCCGGCAACGTAACCGGCCTCGGCGAACCAAACCGCACCGTGCCCCGCGTAAACAACGTCGAGCGCAAAACCCGAAACTCCACCGGCGCCACAATCCGCGAAGCAACCGCGCCGCCGCACGAGCAGCCACATCCGCAGGCGACGACAACCGCTCCGCCACCAACCAACCACCCCCACCCGACAACACCGAAACCCCCAACAACACCCCAACCGCACGAACCCCACGCCTACGCTTCACACCCCGGGATCGTGCCGGAGCTAACGGCGCAGGCAGTGAAGGTGAAGAATCAGTTGGTAACGGGCTGGGCTCCGCAATTGACTCAGAGGGTGGAGTGTCCTTCATGATGTCAGTCATTGCTGCTCCTCACGGGCCAGGCGAATCTCACTACGAGGAAAGTTCTTGATCAAATCCTCGATTGCATCAGCAACGATCATTACCGACACCGAAGGGTCATGAGACCACTCATCAAAAGCCGCCCTGATTCCCTCTGTGAGGTAACCGAGTAGAGACACCATCTTGCCGCCAGCACGATGAACGTTGGCTTCGATGACCGCGCGTATCTCCTCAGAGAAGTAGCCATCTGATGATCGAATCCAAGGGTGGTCGCGCCGAAGATTTGCAAGATCAGCCATAAATTGACGGCCCTCAGCATTGCCGTCAAGGGCTTCGAAAAGCGGTCGAATCGAACGACCGATTTCCGGCCATGACATTGCCTTCGCGGCAACCTTCCAAGCGCATTCCCAAATTCAGGAGGCGGGAAAGCGAACATGGCTCCACGGGCGGGGAACCATCGACTGAAGTTGCGTTGGGAGGAACCAGCATGCTGGGCAACAACACCTAGGGTCGCAGCGGAGCCCATTTCGACGGCGACTTCTACCGCAGCCATACGCGCACGCAACCTGGCCGCGGCGCGCTTTCGCTCACCATGCCCGAGTGGCACTCCCGGAACCACAAATCCTGCCAACAACGCCATTTCCACTTCTCCAGGAAGAAGCCTGATTCCAACCGTTATAGGTCTCATCTCGATTCGCTAAACAGTTTAAGTAACGTAAAGTCACCAACGAGCAGCTATCAGCACATTTAAGCATTTTCAAACGAAAGTCAAGAGAAAAGTTCGGTGCCGGTACTGCATTTTTCACGTTAATACGAGACCTGTCCACCAGAAGGCAAACCCGTTCACTGTCAAACGGGGACCGGGCAGCGTCACGGGGTTTTCGTTTATTACTTGCGGGCGTGCATCCGCACCTTGATGTTGGCAAGCAACAGGGCCCCGTGTTGGCAGCAACCGCAGCACCGTCGCTGCCGTCGAACTGGTTCCATGTTGACCCGTTCCAGAGATAGATGAGGCCAATTTTGTTTCAGCTCCATCAGGATCGCAAGACCTATGTACGTATGAAACGTAAACCCGGAAGCTCTAGAAGTTTGCTGATGATTCGCACTCAAGGGCAAACGAAACGGCACTACAAATTTGCGGAAGGCGCTCAGGGGAGAGCCGGGTGAGTTTCGTAACCATCATCGACCTTGGCACCGTTCGTAGATTGTCAAACGATGCTGAGCATGGCTCGGGCATCCCATCATCGGAATCAAGGCGGATCTCTGAATCGATATTACGAACCGTTCGGGTAATCGGTGCCACCACGATCCCGCTCAGCACGTCAATTGCTGAATCCCTGGTCACAACTAGTACCGGGCGTCTACCCATTTCAGGGCTTTCAAGCCACCAAACATCACCTCTACGAGGCAAGCCGGAACGCTTCACCATGCCTCCTCAGCAATCAGGGCAAGTGCGTCAGCCCGAAGTTGGGACACTGAACTTAGAGACAGCGGCTGCTCAATCCATGCTTGGCGATGTCGGTCGATTCGCTCAGCCATAGTGCTTTCTTGCAACAAGGCCGAAAGCCCATCCCGCACCGCTTCAGCCCTTGAGGCAAACCGATGCGGAATTTGTTGATCGAGTCGAACAAGCAACTCGTCGGGAACCCGAACGGCAATTTGCGTTGTGTGCATACCAGAAAGCATACCAATGGTTCGGGGTGGACCGGTCTCGACTAAACCCACGAACCGCGATTATGGGGCGAAATCGGCAATCCCGTCGCATGTGTTCAGCAGCCTGCTGGAGGAAGTTGATCAGCGGAGCCAACATCGCCGCTCAGACGCGCTGGTCTTTGCTCAGGTCGAGAAACACGTTCAACAAATGCGCCCGCGCTATTGACGTCCCAGACCAACGATGCCTGGTTCGGGAGAACCAGGCATCGGGGGGAAGTGGGTTTGTCCGCTTCTTTATTTGAACGCACTAACCACCGAAAAAGGCCAGCGCGGTGGCTTAACGTGGGCCGCCACCACCCCGATGACCCCGATGGCCGCCGCCCATTCCACCGAATCCACCGAATCCACCACGGCCCCCACCAACACCGTCAGCTGCGTCAATGACGGCCTTTTCGGCGGCAGCTTGTGCGGCAGTGAGGTAGCCAGCGGCAAGATCAGCATCAACACGCGCCTTGGCTTGATCCTTTGTTGCCGACACAAGCGCCGCTGGAGTTACGCCAAGGCGACCGGCAAATTCGGCGGCTGCAGCATCAGCAGCGGCTTTGCGTTCTGCGGCGGTCTTGCGTACTGGTGCAACACCAGCCACATTGCCGGTCTTATCACCCTCGCCCATTCCCTCGCCCATTCCCTTGCCCATTCCGAGTCCTTTGCCAGGTTTGGTTCCGGCGTCGATAGCGGACTTGATCGTTACGGCTTCAGCAGCAGTGATCTTCCCGGCAGTGACCGCTTTATCAACCTCAGCCTTGCGCTGCTCTTTGGTTGCTTGGGTCAACTTCTCGACGGTGATGCCTAGACGCTTCGCCAGATCTGCGATCTGTGCGGTGCGGGCAGCGTCCCGAGTGCTCTGAGCCGCGGTTGCAGTAACTGCAGCGGGGGCTGACGGTGTGGTTTGCGCAAATGCGGGAGCGACGATGCCAAAGGCAAGGGTTGTTCCAAGTGCAGCTGCGGCAATTCGGGAGGAAATGAGACGTTTGTTGCGGTTCATGATGAAGCTTCCTTTCGTATTCCCGGGGTTTCGGGGATAGCTACACATTGGCTGTCTGAAGTTGGAATTCAACGAGAGAAGGGTAAGTCCCCCGTAAGAATGTTGTGATGCTTTCAGGATTATCGAGGTGAACCGCTAGAACCGCCTGAAGCTAATCCTTGGAGCCGCTGAGGGGAAGGGTCAACGACACGCTGGCTCCACCACTTACGCGATTCGCCGCCGTTACCGTGCCCTCATGCAACTCTGCGATGCGCTTCGCGATGGCCATGCCCAGACCTACGCCGCCTTTGGTGTCACCTCGGCGAAAACGATCGAACACTACGGGAAGCAGGTCTTCGGGTATGCCAGGCCCATCGTCATCAATCACTATGCGCACAAATTTTCCTTCAGGTACGACGGAAACCGCAACGTTGTCTGCTCGGGCCGCGGCGTTGCGCACCAACGTGTCGAGGGCTTGGCGTACTAGTCCATAATCCGCGTCGGCCGAAATAGGTAGGCCTGCACCAGGCTCAAAAGTTATGAGACACCGGTCCTCGCGAACACCCGAAACTACTTCTTCAACAAGGAAGTCCAGTCGCAGGGGACCGGTTCGTAGCGTCACCTGCCCAGCCTCGAGACGAGCCAATTCCAACAATTCGTCAACCCCTTGTCGGGCGCGAGAGGAGGCATCGAGAATTTCCTGCAGCGATTCCCGATACGCCGAAGCATCACGATCACGGAGCAGCGCTTGCGACGCAGAAGCACGAATCGTGGCGAGTGGTGTCCGCATTTCGTGCGCCGCATCGGCGATGAATTCCCGTTGTTGGCGGAGAGCTCGGCGCGCCGGTCTGAGCGATCGCCCGGCAACCCACCAACTGGCCAACATGGCTAACAGCCAAGCCCCAAGACCGGCGACGGTGATGTCTCGTTTTGCTTTGGCTTGGGATTTTCGGGTTTCGTTGAGATCAAGGGCAATGACTAACGCTTGGTTGTCGCTGACCTTGCGAGCCAACGCCAAGAAGGCTCTGTTGCCTTGGCCGATTCGTTCGCGGATCGGGTACTGCAGCGACTGTTTGGCTAGGCGAGCGAGCGGTGGTTCTAGCCACTGTTCACCAAAGGGCTCAGCCGATGACTTTTCCCCGTCAATGGTCATCAACCAAGTGTTTTGGCTTTTTCCGCGAGCCCCATCGAGATCGAGCAGGGTTTCACTAATGCGAGCTTCGCCCTGACTATCTGCCGACGTTTGAATCTGCTTGCCAGCCGAACGAATAGCAAGCACACTTACCAACAGCAAAGCAAGGGCAAACATGACGCCGTTGAGAATGGTGA
>JAYTWN010000268.1:0-4081 GCA_043743435.1 Acidimicrobiia bacterium | reverse complement strand
TCGGGTCCAATTGCACCGTTTAATGCGGCGATGGTGCGAATGGGTGCTTTGCGCTGTCAGCGGCGTTTGGTCAGTTTTTCGTGGGGGTGCTCTCCCCGGCTGATGTGTCTTTTAGACCATTTCGCTTTTAGGCCACTCTGTGATGACATCACACACCCAATGTGCCATCCGTCGGGCCAGCCTTACCTGGAATGGTACAATAAACAGCACCATGGTCTCTATTACTGCCTCGGAAGCTCGCAAGAACCTCTTCCCGTTGATCAAGCAGGTCAACGATGATCAGGCTGCTATTCATATTTCGTCGCGTGGTGGTACTGCGGTTTTGGTATCCGAAGCCGAATGGAACAGTGTTCAGGAAACGAACTACCTGCTGCGCAATCCGATAAACGCTCGCAGGCTTATGGAATCGTTGGACCGGGCTCGCCGAGGAGAATTCGGGGAGCACGAACTCGTAGAGGGCCTCGCTACGAATGAGTTCGGGGCAGACTCTGAGGATGAAGTTCTGTAGTGCGCCTGGTCTTCGACCAAAGCGCTTGGTCTGATTACACATACTGGTTGGCTGAGGATCGAGCGATGGTGAAGCGAATCAACCGTCTCTTGGCCGACATGCTGCGAAGTCCCTTCGAGGGAATTGGCAAACCAGAGCGACTAAGCCAAAACCTGTCTGGCGCATGGTCTCGACGAATCGACGAAGAACATCGACTGGTGAATCTGGTCGAGGGTAGCGATTTGATCATCCTGCAAGCCCGCTATCACTACGAACGGTAAGTGTGCGTAGGGTCACTAAAGCCTATGTCCATTGCTGAAGCCACGAATAACAGGAAGCCCGGAGGCGAGGATTTCTTGGCGGCCATACACTTCGTGAACCCTCCACGTCGTTGAACAGGAACGTCACCGTTCCCGACGGCAGCGCGCCACAAATTCCGTCGTCATGCTCCGCCATATCCCCATCCTGCCAGACGGCGGCCATTCACCACGAGAACTCGGAGCCTCAGTAGGTCACAAGGTTATCGAAGCTCCGAAACCTCTGGCTCCACCAACGAATCGGTATCGAGACGGTAGCACCGCCAGGTGTCGTCCACTCCCTTGAGGGTGTGCTCGCCGGCATCGGTGAACACGAAGCCTGATCCGACGACAAGGTCCTTGACCGTTCGCGACACGATCGTCTCGCCGGCCTGTGCCTACCCGAGGACGCGGGCGGCGATGTGCACACCCATGCCGGCCAAGTCTTCGTCGGCTCGCAACTCGATCGTCGACTCGACCAAGTCGGCGGCGCGTTACGGCGACCAGGCATGGGCGGCGATCCTCGAACGCCACGACCGGGTCATCCACACGCTCGTACGCGCGCATAGCGGTCGCGTGGTGAAGGCCACCGGCGATGGCCGAGATCGGGCTGGCGATCCGTGCTGGTTTGCACACGGGCCAGATCTCTGCGCAGAGGCGGGTACGGTTGTTTCGGGTTGCGCCAGTGGCTCGGCATGACGTGGTTCGCTCGCGCATCTCACGGGGAGTTCGCAGCCTGCGTTGCCTTGCTCCCGGAGCAAGTTCGGCTGCAAACTACTTCGCGTGAACTCAGTCGTAGGTATGCGCGATGTAGACGTCGCAGGCAGCGTCCTTGGCGACGGCACCCGCCACTGATCCCAACACATGCGCCACACTCTGCACGCGTTTGTTGCCGACCACAACCATCGACGCATGCAGCCGTTCCGCCTTGGAGCTGAGCGCTTCCGCCGGGCTCGACTTCACGGCTGTCGTCGAGACGGTGATGGCACCGCGAAACTCGGAGGCTATGGATTGGAGATCTTGTTCGGCCCGGTCGAAGTCGGACCCGACCCAGCGGTCCCACCCAATTCCGAACTCATAAAACTCGTTCTTCATGACCGCACTAACGATGTGCAGCTCGGCACCGAGCGCCTTTGCGATGTCCGCTGCCTTTCGAGCGGCCACAAGGGCTTGGGGGCTGCTGTCGACTCCGACGACGATGGCACCGTGCGATGTACTGGTTGTCCACATGCAAGACTGAGGCGCGAGCGTTGACATTTACGCAGCCTGTCTTTGTTCTAACAGCGAGCGCGCTCTAACAGTAGGGAGCGATTGAGAATTTCAGTTGTGGTAGCTGCGGTCTTCTTCGCAGAGGCGACGGGCCAGTCCGGTGGCGACGGCACGCCAGAGAGCGAGGGAGTGGGTTGTGAGATCTTCGAACGCTTTGATGCCGAGTACCGCAAGTTCCATAGGTGACGTGGCGGTGATGGTGGCGCTTCGGGGGCCATGATCAAGCAGCGACATTTCGCCGATGACTTCACCGGCCCCAAGTTCTGCCACAACCGTGCCGCTAACGTCCACCGACGCGGTCCCGTTAAGTATGACAATGAGTTCGGAGCCAAATTGGCCCTGCTTGGTGAGCATCTCGCCTGCCAGGATCTTGCGAAGAGTTGTCTTCTCGCCAATTGTTCTGAGTTCGCTTCTCGTGAAGCGTGCAAACGGTGGGGTTGCGGCAAGCATGGGCCTAACGGTGTCGTGATGAAACATGACGTGTCTCCTTTTTAAGAGCAGGCGCTCTCTCCGGTTGAAGGCTCTATCGAACCATTTCGTATCGGCCCCGTTCGTGATCGCGATCACACAACTCCCGTGGCATGCATCACAGAACATGGGGTGTTTGTGGTGCGGAGCGAGTTGGGCCGGTTGTGAGATCTGCGTATTTCGTCCTAACCGGGCTACAGTCAGCCAAATGGGTGACTTGGTGACGTTGGGAGGCTTTGTCACAGAGTTGGGAACGAAGGTTTCGTTGAAGTCGGGTCAAATTCTGTTTCGTGAGGGCGACGATTCTCGTTGCGTCTACGCCTGTGTGAGCGGACGGATCAATCTGTTCATCACAACCCCGGTCGGGCGCGCCGTGATGTTGGGTTTCACTGTTCCCGGGCAGGCTTTCGGCGAACTCTCCGCCATTGACGGGGGACCTAGGTCTGCCACCGCAGTTGCCATGGGGCCAGCGGTGATTGCTCAGCTTGGTGGTGATGAATTTCTGAATCGATTGTCCCGGGCCCTCACCTGCCTCTTGCGTTGTTGCATGAACTGGCGGAGCATTTGCGGGTATCCAACCGGCGGGCCTTGGCACGGGCCACGGACAATCTCAACGTACGAATCGCCCATCTGCTCACCGAGCTGGCCGCCAAATTTCGTCGCCATGGTGGACCGGTGAATCCCATTGAGTTGCCCATTACCCAAGATGAACTTGCCGCCTGGGTCGGATCAACTCGGGAGGCCGTGTCGCGCTCGCTTGCGGTCATGCGTAAGGCGGGTGTGCTCGAAACTGGCCGCAACAAAATCGTCCTCTGCGACACTGCTGCGCTTTGCCTCTTCGCTCAGTCCGCTGGCGATGCGTGATCTGGGCGTTCGGATTGATTGACTCCCGCGAGATCCGCTTACCGATCAGCTTTTACCACACATGACGGTTGCCTTTGCGAGGTCTGCGGTATCCCCGGCAACTGTGTTTTACCGATTTTGGGTGACCCCGCTCAGCGATAGAAGTTTCCAGGACTGTCATTTTTGACGGAATTGAAACCGAACCTCGGGTCGCAGGTTGATTTTCTTTACCTTGATTGAAATCGCTTACATGGCGACATCTGGGCAGATGTAAAGAATTAGACGATTTTTTAGAGAAAATACTTCAAATTTCTTGGATTTTGCCCTTTCTTTCTTGAACTTGACCGATAACAATGGGCAGGTGCTCAGTTTTTCACTGTGCGTGTTTGTCCCAGATCTGGGGATTGTTCACATCGGCTCGACGAGAGTTCAGACGAGTGTTGGAATCACAGGGTCTTCCCGTAGTAAATCCGGATCGACGGCATACGACGGCTGCCGAGCTGGGCTATCCGATTACTAAAGCAGTGGGATGGCATTGATGTTGCGCCTGTAGTTGGTCACGGCGGTGCAACGGAGCCAAGCGTGAACCCGGCCCAGAAAGGTTCACAATGCAACGTTCGATTTCTATTCGCAGACTTCTAGTCGCACTTTTCGCAGCCATTACAGCGACGGCGGGGCTAGCACTCAGCGGGGTCTTCCCGGGTGCTACAACCGCAAG
>JAYTWN010000267.1:0-1505 GCA_043743435.1 Acidimicrobiia bacterium | reverse complement strand
ATTCTAAACCGACACACCCCTAGGGCTGTTTCGGCTCCCTAATTTCTATCACCGCAAGCGGGTCCAACGACTAATTGCTGCGGACCATTTGTCCGTGACCTCGGTCATCACAATTGCAGAACAAGTCTGCGCAGTTGATCTTGAAAACAGATGGGGTATGCAGCCACACGGATACTGGCGAACACTCGCTTACGCGGTACGACCCCTTTTGCGTTTTCGTACCGCCGGGAATTGGCCAAACTGCTCGACACAGAACGCTTTGTCTGGCTCTGGCCGGCTACAGAGTTAGTCATTGCCCGAATTTGCAGTTAGATTTTCAGTGTTCGAAACACGTTCTCGGAGGAACCGTGGCTGAAGTACCACAACGTCTGCTTGATATGTCGAAGGCTCGGCGAGCGCTGCTTGCCGGAAAGCCCGCGCCCGAAACATCGGCGCCTGCTGCCTCGACGGAGGTTGCAGTATCGGCTTCCACTGCAGCCCCGGTGGCGAAAGCAGCACCGGCCGGGGGAGGTTCGGGAGTGGCGAGTTCGCCGTACCCAACGATTCCTGCCTCACCATTGGCACCCAAGGGGTTCCGATTTGCGAAGATGGGAGCGGCGTTCTTACTGACGGTGACTCCTATTTGGGGCTTGTTTATGTTCAGCGCTTGGGCGACTCCGCATGTGAAGGGCGATACCCCACCCAAGGTTGGAGCTGCAACGTTTGTTGGTTGCACTGGCTGCCACGGTGCTAACGGTGCAGGTAGCGATGCCGGTGGCGTTGGGCGGCCGTTGTGGAACAACAGCGTTGAGAAGACCTTCCCAGATCCAGTTGACCAGGCAGCATTTATCTGGCACGGGTCGTGTGAGCCAGGAACGCCTTATGGCAATCCTAAACGCGAGGGCGGGCAACACATCGCCAAGGGCGGAATGCCAGCGTTCAAGGGCTCGCTTACTGCCAAACAGCTTTTGTATGCGGTCACGTACGAACGTGCTTCGTTGAGTGGCAAAGACTGGCCTACTGACCTATTTGCCAAAGTTGGCGAAGCACCCGACGAGGTTCGAGCCGCGCTCCCGATCGAAGAAGCCGCCTTGCTGAAACAGTTCGAGGAAGCTGCAGCTAAAATTTGCGGCTGAAGGTCCGGGTGCATCGCTACGGCGAGCCCAGAAGTTCCAAGTACACCGAAAGGCCGCCTGGCAAACGAGCGGCTTTTTGCTTTCATGTGTTCCTCAGGCATTTCCCGATAGGTTGAAGTGATGGCTGAAGATTTGGGCGAAGAACTCTCCGATCTACCGATTGGGCCCGACGGTGAGGTTGATTGGGACGCGTATTACGACGATCCGGCCATTTGGGAAAAGGTGAACGCCGATATCGCTGCTCGACGAGCCGGTGAACTTCCAGTCATTCGTCGGCGGTCGGCCAACGGATCGGTGGTTTCAGCCATGATGCTGGGAATCCGTGATGCCCTTGAAATGGGAAAACCCAAGCAGGAAATTGTGGTGCAACGAGATGATTCAGGTGATCCG
>JAYTWN010000266.1:0-11810 GCA_043743435.1 Acidimicrobiia bacterium | reverse complement strand
TAACTCGCTCAAGCACCGGAAGTGCGTTGGGTTCCTCAAACGGCAACTGCGCGGCGTTAACCGTGGCAACCGAAGCGGAGTTGATATCGAACACCACGGTGCGTAAGCCTCGGTCGGCGAAGGCGATACCTAAGGGAAGTCCCACGTGGCCACAGCCGCCCACCACCACTACATCGCTTGGGAACCCCGTCGTATTCTTCGCGCTCATCGTCTTCAGGTTATCGGTGAAGCCCACAGATCTGTGGCAATCCTGGGCCTCAAAACACCGAGAAAGGTCTGAAATCGGCAAAGCTCGAGCAGATACTCCGAGCTGGAAAGGCTAAGCCGCGGCAGTTTGGCGTTCTCGGGCCTGGTTCACAACCGCTACTAAAGCAACCGGGTTGGAAAGGGGCCAGGAGTGGTTGCCAGGCAAAAGCATGCCGGTAACCCCAGCTGCCTCGCAGAGACAGTCAAAACTTGTTCGTGGAATCACGCCGTCTCGCTCAGAGTGGACCACGCTCATGGGGAACCGTCGGCGTTGCAGTTCGCTCAGTTCGGCCAGCAGATCAGCATTTCGGGCCAGCGACCCCACTCGGGTGAGGGTTAAAGGGTTGCGCATGACGTTCGGAACGAGATCTTCGAGGATGCGGGGCATGGCTTGCGAAACGTTGGAGAGCACGGCGATTACATCGCTTGGGATATTGATTCCCCAGCTCCACATTGGGCGCTTCGACATGGCTTCCACTACGCCTTCAGGTCCTGCAGTTTTTCGCCACGGAGCGCCTACAGAGTTACAGAGCACCAGTTGGGCAACGAGTTTGGGGTCATCGACGGCCAAACGGATAGCCACACCGCCACCAAAAGAATGGCCAACAACCATCACGTTGCGCAGACCGAGAACATGGGCGAATCGTCGAACCCAACCGGCATATCCGACAAAAGAACGATCGGTCCCCAAATCAACGGTGCCACCGAAGCCCGGGAGCGCCGGCGCAATCACGTGATAGCCGGCAGCCACGAGTTCAAGAAGTGCTGGCTTGTAAGCGTGATGGCCCAGACCCCAGCCGTGCAAGAGTAAAACCGTTGGCGAACCTGTTGGGCCGCCCTCGGAGTATTTGACTCCCATTCCATCGACCGACGTTTGGCGGACATTTACAATCTCGTCAGTGGCCATGGAGGCGGTGGAAGGTGAAGACACCCACCGCTTTACGGTGTTCGGAGAGCGTCTTCGCTTGCTAAGACCCCCAAAGGTGCAGGGTTAGCCGGCTTTTTTGATCAGAAGCGGCCTTCGTTCAACTTCGTTTAACCCTCCCCAGATGCCATGGGTCTCATGGATGCTGAGAGCGAAATCTAAACAATCGCCTCGCACCGCGCACTCAGCGCAGATACGTTTGGCGTTGGCTTCTCGATGCTCCTTCTCGTCCTTTCGTTCGAAATGTGATGGTGGAAAAAACACTGACTTTTGCGGTCCGCGACAAGCGGCTCGTTGTTGCCAGCTTTCCTGTAGAAGTGATCCCATATTTGCTCCCCCCGAAGGTGATGACAGGCTACTCGTCTGTGACAGGCGCCACAAACAAAACCATGGGAACTGCTGTCTCAGAAGCGAATTGCTGGCTGAGAAGCGAGAGGGTTAACCGCGATGTTCTTTGGCCGCACCCACGAGGGGTTCTACTTCGAGGAGCAAGCCGTCGATTGAGGCGACGCGGATTTGGTCTCCCGCAGCGATTGGGGTGGCTCGGTTGGTCCGGGCACGCCAAGCGGCTCCACGAACCATAACGATGCCATCAGGGTCCACCGCTTCTCGTGCAGTACCAATTTCCCCGATCATGGCATCGCGACCGATGGTTGGCGTGGCAAAACGGGTACGGACCATCGTCGGCATGCCATTGACCATAAACAGCACCACCATCACCACCATGACGCCTACCCAAGCCAGGGGAACCTGCACGTCACCGGCGAACAGCGTCAAGGAGCCGACGACCAGCGAGATCACACCAACCCCCGTCCAAAAACGAGGCGTGCCGGATTGGATATCGATGGAAAAGCCGATCATGGCCAGCACCAACATGGCAACACCAACTGGACGGGTGGGCAGGTTGCCAAGGCCAGACGCAGCGAGCACGAAGGCCATCAAGCCAACGACTGCAGCTACCCCGATGCCACCGGTAAAGAACTCGAAAACGAACAAAGACAGGCCAATGAGTAAAAACAGGTAGGCAATCGAGGGGTTCGTGGCCATATGAAGCAAACGGGCCAACAGGTCGAGTTTGGCGAAACGAACGCCGTAGGGCTTGTTGACAGCCCGCCCCTTCGCGTCCTTGATGAGCTGGCCTTTTGCATCTTTTTCTTGATACACGGTGACGAGTTTGTGTCCGTCGATGGTTTTGCCGTCCAATTGGCCAACAAACTCCACCAGCACTGGAGCGGTTATGTCAACCAGTTTGGCCTTGAGCGCTGCTTCGGCAGAATAGGACTTGCCCACCAGAGCATCACCGCGGACACTTTTGAGACCGGCAGGCGTTGGTGTCGCATTACCGATGGATCCGGCCCCGGCTACGCCAACCATGTCGGCTGCGGCCACGAGTCGGGCGGCACCACGCTTGGCTCGGGCTTGGTAGTCACCGATCCAAACAGCTATCGGGATGCGGTGATCGTTGGCGATGGTGGTTTCGAGCTTGTCCAGATCGGCTTGGGAAAGCAGCGAACCGGGGGAATCCAACTTGATGATCAGCGCCTGGGATTTATTGGCAACAGCTTCATCAATCGAGGTCAGGATGAAATCACGGGTCACCGGATCGATGAATCCGTCGACGTCGATCACGTCAACGAAGTTTTCTTCACTGATCGCTGGGGCAATTGGGCTGGCCTTCGCAGCGTTAACCGGTTTGGACGAGTTGGCTGGTTTGGCTGAGTTGGCTGGTTTGGTTGAGTTGGCTGGTTTGGTTGTTTGAGCTGAAGCGGCGGCTGCGGTGCCTGCACCGAGAACGCTGGCCACGACAGAACCAAACATTGCCGCTAACCCAACCAGGGCTAAGGCGCGAAGCCTCGGTAGTGTCGAGGAGCGCTGAAGTTTTGCTGCATTCTTGGTTGCATTCGGGGCAAGGGAAACACTGGTCATGATCACGAGTACTCGGTGGAGAAAGAGAGCGAACCAATAGTGGCTGGGAGCTCAGATTTGGGTGTGGATTTTACGGTGGGTGTTCGGTGAAACGTACAACGACAGACGTGCCCAGGTCGGTTGTCCTGGGCGGTGCGGAAGGTGCAGCCCCCACCAACGCCACCACCGCAATGCTGGAAGAACTTAGCGGTGGAGCAAAGTTTGTCATCGTTGCTGGCAAAGGCGGTGTGGGAAAAACAACCGTCGCTGCAAGCCTGGCACGAATGGCGGCCAACACCGGCGCCCGGGTGCTCGTGGTCGACACCGAGGGCAAACGGGGAATCGCTTCAGCCTTTGGCATTGCCTCCTTGGGATATGCCGAGGTCACCCTCAGTGCCGCTTCACCTGAGCAGGGTCGAGGGCAGATCCTCGGTCGCACCGTCACCCCCGATGATGCCCTCATCGAGTGGCTGGGTGATCATGGTTTGGGCTTGTTGGCCAAGCGCATGTCCTCATCAGGCCTGGTCGACGTGATCGCAACCGCCACACCTGGTATCCGTGACCTGCTAGTTCTCGCCAAAGTGAAGCAACTGGTTGTGGAGGGTGGATTCGATCTGGTCATCATGGATACCCCAGCCAGTGGTCATGCCCTTACGTTTCTTACGTCGCCTAAGGGGTTGATCGAAGCCGTCCGCTCAGGCCCGATTCGTAACCAATCCAACGACGTCATGGCGTTACTCACCAACGCCGCTTTAACTCGGGTAATTCTGGTCACACTGGCCGAAGAAACCCCGATGGCAGAGCTCACCGAGACGGCCTATGCCCTCGAAGACCGGGTTGGCGTTGCTCTTGGTCCAGTGGTGGTCAATGGTTTGTTGCCCCTCGTTCCGGCGCCACCTTGGCCCGGTTTTCCCGCCGAACCACTGCAGTTTGAGCACGAGCGACACGCCGCCCAGCTATCTCAGATCGCCGCGCTTTCCCAACGACTTCCCCTTCCCCAAGTTCACCTGCCGCTTCTCGCCTGCGCCGCAATTGGGCCATCTGAGCTTGGACTCTTGGCAGAGGAACTTCACCTTGTCGCCAGTGTCACGCCGAACCCGGTCAGCAAAGCTGGCGCTCGCCTGTTGTCCAAAAATCTTCTTGCTGTTGACGGGGGCCGCATCGATCAGGTGGCTTCGCTCGACCAGGTGGCCACCCGTGGCGAAGTCCAAGCGGCTAACGAAATGGGCACTGCTGCGCCCCAGGTTGGTGCTCAATCCGGCAAAGCAGCTGGCGCACCCGGGATTGGCGTGGCGCTGGCCGACCGGACCGTCGTGTTGTGTTGCGGGCCTGGCGGGGTGGGAAAAACCACGACCGCAGCGGCGTTGGGGCTAGGTTTCGCCCGGCAAGGAAAACGGGTTGCCGTGGTCACGATTGATCCGGCGAAACGGCTCGCCGGTGCTTTGGGGTTGGCCGATGGTTTGCAAAACTATCCCACCCAAGTTGATCTCCGTGCACTCGAACATCCATCAATGCCGAACGAAGCTAGCGATTCCGGGGGTGCCGATTCCGGGGGTGAGCTTTGGGCACTGATGCTCGATACCAAGGCAACCTTCGATGAATTAGTTCGACGGTATTCGCCGAATCCGACACAGGCCGAAAAGATCCTGGCGAACCCGTTTTACCGAAACATCTCCGCGGCGATGGGTGGCACGCAGGAATACATGGCCACCGAGAAACTCCACGAATTGGTGACGGCCCCGATCGATGTTGACGGGGTGGCGATAGCGCCGTTCGATGTAGTGATCGTGGACACCCCGCCAAGTCGCCATGCGCTTGATTTTGTGGCCGCACCCGAACGCCTCACCCGCCTGCTCGACAACCGGGTTTTCCGCACCCTGATGGCACCGGCGAAGCGAGGATTCCGGGTGATGGGCCTCGCAACTGAGGGCGTGTTACGTGGTGTTGGCAAGATTATCGGCGGCGACGTCTTGGCTGATGCGGTGGCGTTCTTCCAAGCGTTCGAAGGTATGGAGGCAGGGTTTCGTCAACGGGCCGTCGCCATTGCTGCACTCCTTCGAGCCGATTCAACCGCATGGGTTCTTGTGTCGGCACCTACCCCCGAGGCGGTCGAAGAAGGACTCCTGCTCAAAGAGGCGCTAGCCGATTCGTCGATCGGCCTCGCCGCGATTATCGCCAACCGTGTGCAACCCGATGTGCAGGGCAAGCAGCTCTCACCCTCGACTGATCAAAACCTGTTGGCCGCCGAACGAGCACTCACTTCGCAACGGATCGAACGTGTGCTTGATAATGCAACCAAAAGATTCCAGCTTCATCGCCAGGCATTGGCTCCGCTGTTGTCGATGAACAATGCCGTTGGAGTGTCGTCGGCTACCAAAGCCAGTCGCCCCAAACCGAGCGGCCCTGCGGCCATTCCCCATATCTTGATCCCCCAGCGATCGACCGACGTCCACAACCTCAAAGCTCTCGCCGAAATCGCAACTCTGCTTTTGCCCTAAAACGTCACCCTTTGGGAACGTGACGGGTATTTCGAGAAATGTGGCGACAAGAGTTCGGAAATGTCGCCCAATGACGCCGTCTTCAGCATTGCTTCCGCGAAAAATGGTCGTACTGGGCGACATTTTTGTCGCAGACGTTGCAGACGTTGCAGACGTTGCAGGAGCACGCGTCGATGGCGCGCTCTTGAAAGCACCTTGTAGATGAGTAGTCGTTGTGGAGGTTCTTGAAGCTACGTTTCCCCGCCACAATTTGACGACGCGGTTTCTCACCACAGACACAACCAAACAACTCCACCAAACGCCACTATCGTTGGGCGGCGTGACGCACGTATTGATTGCCAGCGACGCCCCTTGGGTCCATGATGATGTTGTTTCTGCCCTCGGGCGTGACACCACACATCGTTCCCTCATCAACGGACGAGCCGTGGGTGCCGCCGTTTTGGAACAAACACCTGATCTCGTGGTGCTCGATTCTCAGATCTCCTCCATGGGCGGCATCGCCGTCTGTCACGATCTTCGCCTCGAAGAATCCGGTGGACGCCTCCCTCACGTACCCGTGCTGATCCTGCTCGACCGCCAGGCCGATGTGTTCCTTGTCAAGCAATCCAAGGCCGACGGTTGGTTGGTAAAACCCCTCGACCCGATTCGCCTGCGCAAGGCCATGGCTGCACTGGTGGCTGGCGGTAGCTACGAAGACGCTGAAGCCTTCGGTGACGCCACCAACAATTACAAGCCCACGCCCGACGCCTCAGCCCGCTAACATCGAACTCGCTACGGGATGTAGCGCAGCTTGGTAGCGCGCCACGTTCGGGACGTGGAGGCCGCGGGTTCAAGTCCCGCCATCCCGACCAGTTCGGCCGTCTCACGCCAGTGAGGCGGCCGCTTTGTTTTCCGGCCACACCGTCGCCCAACAGCTACTTCGACCTTGATGTGCTGAGTTGGGTGGGATTACGTGGGATTACGTACGTTGCCAGCGGGCCAAATCCCACCCAATACGGGGACAGAGGTCTTGTGGGCACACGGTCGCTCGACTTCGAATGCGAAATGCGAATGCGAATGAGCCTCAGACACCCTTGGCCATGTTGGCGAACTTTGTGTAGTGATCCAAAAACACCAGGCGACAGGTGCCGACGGGGCCGGAACGGTGTTTGGCCACAATCACTTCAGCCATGCCACGATCAGGGCTTTCATTGTTGTAGACCTCGTCGCGATAGAGGAACATGACAACGTCGGCGTCTTGCTCCAACGAACCAGATTCACGAAGGTCGCTGAGCATGGGGCGCTTGTCGGCACGTTGTTCGAGAGAACGAGAAAGCTGTGAAAGAGCCACCACGGGCACTTCGAGTTCACGGGCCAAAATCTTGAGTCCACGACTGATTTCAGCGATTTCTACCTGACGGTTCTCCGCGCTCGTCCGCCCGGTCATGAGTTGGAGGTAGTCGATCACGATCAGCCCAAGGTCCCCGAGCTTCGCCTTGAGCCTGCGAGCCTTGCCACGAATTTCCATGATGGTGAGGTTGGGGTTGTCGTCGATATAGATGGGTGCTTCTGCCAATCGTCCAACGGCGCCGGTAATCTTTGGCCAGTCGTCGGCTTGGAGTTTGCCGTTACGCATGCGGGTTGCATCAACCAAGGCTTCGGAGCACAACAAACGTTGCGTGAGCTCCATATGGCTCATTTCCAAGGAGAAGAACAACACCGGCTTCTTCTGATCGAGCGCGGCGTGGGCGGCCATTCCGAGGGCGAATGCCGACTTTCCCATAGCTGGGCGGGCCCCGATGATGTAGAGCGCATTGGGCTGCAGGCCGTTGAGACGCTCATCGAGATCGTGGTAGCCGGATTGAATTCCGGTGATCGATTCGCCGCGCTCGTAGAGCTCTTCGAGCCGATCAAGATTGAGGCCCAACAGATCGCGCAATGAGGCCATGGTGTCGGTGGTGCGGCGCTGGGCCACGTTGAAGACCATGGCTTCGGCCCGGTCGATGGTTGCGGTGATGTCGTCGGGGAGGCTGTAGCCCATCTCGGCAATTTCGCCAGCGACAGAAATGAGTTTGCGCAGCAGGGCGTGTTCTTCAACAATGCGGGCGTAGTGCTGGGCATTGGTGGTGGTTGGCGTACCGGCTTGGAGGCCAACCAGGGCGCCTGATCCACCGATCATGTCCAGTAAGCCAGCGCGGCGCAGTTCGTCGGCCACGGTTACCGGGTCGGCAGGTTCACCTTTGGCGTAAAGCGAAACGATGGCATCGAAAATGTTGCCGTGGGCTGGGCGGTAGAAGTCTTCGGCCGAGCAGATTTCTGCGGCGGTAGCGATGGCTTCCCGGCTGAGCAGCATCGACCCAAGAATGGACTCTTCAGCTTCAGTATTGTGAGGCAGCAAGCGGCTACCGGTTGGTGGTGGAGACGATGGGCCCCCGCCTTGGCGCTTGCGGAAGTCGTCGAGTGATTTCGCCATGGTTTAGGTTCTCGCGGTTGCTTTCGTCTTGATCAACCGGGTTAGGCCGGGCGAAAAAATGGTGGCTGGAAATACAGAAGTAGCTGACAGGTTCGAGCGGCCGACGTTGAACAGACCGGGGACCAAACCTGCGGGGCCACTACTCTGACCGATCGACCCTGTGGGCAAACAGGGCCTGAGCATGTGGATTTGGTTGGGGACAAGCGCAGCTGCGCTGGAGGTAACTTCTGGGCGTCGGTGGAAAACTTGGTGGATAAACCCCGAGTTATCCACAGCTCCCTGCTCAAAGGGCTGGGGAAAACCACCTAGATGTGGAAAACCTTGCGCTGGCTGCATCGTTGTGGGATCGCTCGTCAGCATGGGGTAACTATACGGAGGGGGTATGACACTCGCAGCTGCTCCAAAGCAAAGTTTCCAAAGATCTCTCGCTTCAGTGTCGAGCAAACGCACAAACGCACAAACGCATACACATGACCAAAGGAAGTATTGACGTCGAAATGCCGTAGGGCTTAAGGTGAGGTTGCTCTCGGGGTTTGCGAGGCTCATTCGTTCGATGTCTGGCCGGGACTACCCGCAGAATCGATCACAGGAATGCCGCCAGCCAGCTGAGTACAGGTCGCGCGATCCTCGGTTGTCGTTTGGATCAGTGCGCCGTCCGTAGGTCACGCAATCGTGCCAGCGGAGTTAGACAACGGTTCGCGCAGGTTGCGACGTACCCTTGCATGCCCCTTTGATCGGAACCCCATGTCGTCGAGCATCCCAACAAGTTCGCCTTTGAGCCAGCAGTCACCGTCCACCCCAAACCCCGTTGCTTTTACCGGTTTGGGTATCTCGGTTTCCGGGTTCACTAAATCCTTCCAATCGACGACGAAGAACGCCAGCCCCGTTCACGCCGTAGGCCCCGTTGACCTCACCGTCGATCAGGGCTCGATCACCGTGCTGATTGGTCCTAGTGGTTGCGGTAAGACCACCCTGCTCAAGTCGATCGGTGGATTGTTGGAACCCACGGCTGGCAGCATCACGATCGGCGGGCAAGGCCCTAGCCAAGCTCGTGCTGCAAAACGGTTTGGTCTGGTTCCGCAGGCGCCCACGTTGTTGTCGTGGCGGACAGTGCGTCAGAACGTCAACCTTTTGAACGAGGTCAATGCCAAACCAAACATGACCGGTGTGGAGAAACATCTGTCGGCTGCGGAGCTTGATGCGTTGCTGGTTGAGGTGGGGCTCGGCGGGTTCGAGGAGTTCAAACCCCGTCAGCTTTCGGGTGGGATGCAACAACGCGTGGCCTTGGTTCGGGCGTTTGCTACCGGCGCATCGGTGTTGCTGCTTGATGAACCGTTCGCTGCGCTCGACGAATTCACCAGAGCCGATATGCGCCAGGTCCTGCTGAAACTTTGGGAGAAACGCAAACCCACCATTGTTTTCACCACCCATTCGCTGGAGGAGGCGGTATTGCTGGCTGATCAGGTTGTGGTGATGGCGCCGCGCCCGGGAAGAATCGTGAAGCAGGTGCCCGTTGGGTTGACTCGACCAAACGTTGCTGGGATCGAAGACTCCAGGGAGTTTCAGGACCACGTCACGGCCGTTCGCTTCGCATTACGTGAAGCGATCATAAGCGCGCAGGTGATGTCATGAAACGGTCGTTGCGGTATCGGATGGCACCTGCGTTTGGCTTGGTCATGTTCTTTGGCATCTGGGAGCTCTATGTGCGCGTAGCAAAGATTGGTTCGTACAAGCTGGTGCAGCCTTCGAAAGCGTTCGCCGAAGTTTGGAAGGGCCGGGCAACGTATTGGACCAATGCGCTGCCTACGTTTCGGGTGGCGATGTTTGGCTTTGTTATCGCCATGGTGGTGGCCTTCGTGGTGGCAAGTTTGATTGCCCAGTCTCGTACCGCAGAGCGGGCGGTTCTTCCCGTGGCACTGCTGGTTGTGGTTACCCCCCTGTTTGCCTATGCCCAGGCCATCTTGATTTGGATTGGCCTGGGCGTGAAATCGCTCGTCGTCATGGTGGCCATTGTTTGTTTTCCCCCAATGCTGTTTGCGGCCACGACCGGTCTCAAATCGGTGGACCCGGCGGCCACGGAATTGTTGCGATCGGTGAACGCCAGTCGGTGGGAAATTTTTCGCAAACTGCAGGTGCCGACGGCGTTGCCCCAGTTGCTCAGTGCCGCAAAGTTGTCGGCCGGATTGTCCTTAGTAGGGGTGACTATTGGGGAGCCCTATGCCTTTGCGGGTGACCAAGGTCTCGGCCTGTTGATTCGCAGGACGGCAAGTGCAGGTAATGTAGCCATACCCCAGCTGTGGGGCAGCATCTTCGTGCTTGGCTTGATTGGTTCGTTCGCATACCTTGCGATCTCGGGAATCGAAACAGTCGTGCGGCGCTGGCACAGCCTCGATCATTCCTAGGCCTGCTTTTTGTTGGCCAAAAGACATCGAGACCGTCCCCGTTTTGTTCGCAGCAGGCTCTCGTCGAGACCGTTGCTTTTCAACTCCCAGTTTGGCTTTGGTCTTGCTGGCTCTTGGAGCACACTGTCTGGCTTTGAGCCCAAAGCACGTCCTTTTGGAGCAGTTCCATGAATCCTCTATCCACCCCGCCCGAAAACGCGTCACGCCACGCAACAAGCACCGGTACCTTCACCAAGTCCATCACTAAGTCCATCGCCGGTTTGTTTGTTGCCGCACTTGTTGTTGGCGTCACGGCACCGTCGGCCTCGGCCGCGAAAGCCGCGCTCAAGCCCAAAGCAAAAGCAAGCAAAGCGGCCAAGCCCGCGCCAACTGCTGCGCCAACCACGATCGCCGCGACGGTTGCTCCCACGCCAGCCCCTACAACCGCCAAGCCAGCCGGTCCATTGAGTAGCACCGTTACCGCTGAAGGTATTTCACCAGCACGTTGCGAGGCCAACAAGAAAGCCGGAAAGATCACCTACCTTTCAGGCTTCGATTACGCCGCTACCGCATCGATCGTGGAAATGGTGGTTGCCGATGCCAAGGGTTACTTCACCAAGATGTGTCTCGACGTGGATGTGAAAGCCAGCTTCTCCACCGCCAACTATGCCCTCGTGGCCGACAACAAGGCACAGTTTGCCTCAGCGGGATCATATGTGGAGTTAGTACGCAACACTCCAAAGGAACGTCCGCTCCTTGCCGTGTACGAATTGGGTAAAACCGCCGTGGAAACCCTCATGGTTCGCGACGATGGCAAGCTCAAAAACATCACCGACCTCCGCACCAAAACCATTGGCATCAAGGGCGACCTTCCGCCGTCGATTCAGCTGATGCTCAGCAAGGCCGGCCTCAAGCGTGGGTCTGACTACAAGGAACAAAATGTCGACGGTTTCAATCCCGTCGCGCACTTCAGCCTTCCGATCGATGCACTGCCCGGCTACAAGTCCAATGAGCCTGGCCAATTGGCTCGCAATACGCCACCGGTAAAGATCACTACGTTTGATCCAACGGAGTACAACATCAGCGGTTCCTTTGGTCTCGTCTACACGAATGCCAAGTTTGTGAAGGATCACCCAACTGCGGCGCAGGACTTTGTTCGGGCCGCACTCAAGGGTTATTCGGATGCGGCCGCCGATACAGATGAAGCGGTGGCCATTTGCGTAAAGAAGATCAATGCCACGGGGAACCGCAACTTCTTGTCACCCGTCGGCGAAGGTTTTCGTTGGAAGGTTGAGTCCAAGATCGTGGCCGATAACACCCCAACCGGAACGCCAATTGGTGTGATGAATGCTCGCCGTTTCAGCACACAGCTTGATGAGTATTTCGACGCCGGAATCCTGAAA
>JAYTWN010000265.1:0-7560 GCA_043743435.1 Acidimicrobiia bacterium | reverse complement strand
GTCACGCAGGCAACATTTAGTAACTCATCGCCACTAAATCAGCCACCAACGACATTCGCGGAAGTCGGCAGCACAATGCGAACCGCACATGTCTAGCGTTGAACTTTTTGCGCAAGCGCAGCAACTTCGACAGGCAGCCGAGGATATTCGGGTAAGAGCACGAGAACTCGCAAGAGCCGTCGACGAAGTCCAACATGCACCCGGCGACGGATCAAATTCTCTCGGGCATGGAACTTGGGCAGGACCGAAAGCATCGTCAAACGAACTTCTGATGCACGCCGCGTTCGACGTACTGAAATACGCCGCGATGCTCACCTCATCAGACGTTGAGGATCTTGAATTCCAAGCCCGTCAACTCGATAATCAAGCCGAACAATTGCAAGCACAGGCACGCCAATCCGCATTCGCCGAAGCTCAAGCCCGTGCCGAAGCAGAAGCTGCGCAACGAGCCGCTCTCGCCGCGAAATCCTCCGCCGCACCAACTGCGGCACCAATAACCGCACCTTCAGCACAACCCTCTTTACCCGAACCCCCGTCTACTCCCCCGGCGCTTGTCTACACACAAATCGAAACCGTCCCAGTAACACCTCCGCCACCCGACACTCCGGCCAACGACGGACCTCAAACCACCACTTACGAAGACGCCGATTTCCTGTACTGAATTCTTAAACCGTCCCAAGGGCGTAGTGGAGGAAAAGGATTTCAGCGTGATTACCGCCATTTTCCACACACGTTCCGCCTGACACCGATTGGCTATCTCGAAGGCAACGTTGCAGGTCAGTAACACCGGCCAAATCGAAACCCGTTTCTTGGGTCCGCGTCCTGCTCTTGCAGCCTTCTGCAAACGAATCAGGTGCGGTAAAGAGCTTCGTTACTGCAGAGCTTCAGCGATTGTGTTGGCGAAGTAGGTGAGGATCATGTCGGCGCCGGCGCGTTTTACGGCGGTGAGTTGTTCCAGAGCGATGGCCGGGCCGTCGATCCAGCCTCGTTCCGCGGCGGCGTGAATCATGGCGTACTCACCACTCACGTGATAGGCGGCGAGCGGGACGTCAACTTCAGCGCGCACTTTGGCGATGATGTCGAGATAGGTCACGGCGGGTTTCACCATAACCATGTCGGCACCCTCGGCAATGTCGAGTTTCACTTCGGCAATCGCTTCGCGCGAGTTGTGCCAATCCTGCTGGTACCCCTTGCGATCCCCCCCACCGGCAATACGAACGTCGACGGCTTCACGGAACGGGCCATACAGTGCCGTGGCGTACTTGGCCGAGTAAGCAAGGATTGGCGTGTCGGTAAATCCGGCACTATCGAGACCTACCCGAATGGCCTTAACCTGTCCGTCCATCATCCCGCTCGGTGCCACCACTTGAGCCCCTGCCGACGCCTGAGCAACTGCTATTTGTGCATACAATTCAAGCGTCGCGTCGTTCAGGACATTTCCTTTTGCGTCCAACAACCCGCAATGCCCATGGGAGGTGTATTCGTCGAGACAGAGATCGGCCATGAGTACAACGTCGTCACCGAATTCATCGCGTAGTTCGCGCAGCGCAATTTGTACGACGCCGTCGCGGTGCCACGCTTGTGAGCCGGTTTCATCTTTGGTGGCAGGTACACCGAACAGGATTACCCCAGGCACCCCAAGGTCGACCACACGCCGTACCTCAGCTTTGAGACTCTGCAAAGTGTGCTGCATCACGCCGGGAAGCGACGAGATGGGATTGGGTTCGGTGATGCCTTCCCGCACGAACAGCGGCAAGATCAGATCGTTCACCCCGAGGCGGGTTTCGGCCACCATGCGTCGCAAGGCCGGAGTGCGCCGGAGCCGACGGAGCCTGCGACTAGGAAATGTTGCTTCCAAAGAGCCTGCAGGGCTCGAACCAAACAACTCACTCATCCTCCTAGCCTACGAGACCTAAACAGAACACCGGTAAGCGCCCACGCAAGCGCGAGTTGACCTCTGTTCAGGCTGATCGTTGATCCTTATCGTGGAGGGATGAAAACTGTCGGCGAGGACTTTCCAAGCTCTGTTCGTGTTGCTACACCAACGGCTCCATCACGGGCCGGGAGCGTTGCCACTTCGTACATAAATCCCGAAAGGTTGATGGACGATCTGACCATTCTTTACGCGGCAAGGGATCGGGTGATGCTTTCACTCACGGCGTTGGATTGCGCGGCGATTGCCGCTGGAACGCCGATCCGATCAACGTCGGCTCGGGAACGGTTTGTTGATCTCGGCACACGGCTTCGTGAGGTCGACGAGATTGCTCGAAAGGCGTGGCAGGACGAGCTTGGCGCTGCAGGCGGATACAAACCGGCGCTTCGACCGATTCTGGTAAAAGCGGGCCAGTGCGATGCTCGGGGTCTCAAGACACTGGTGCACAAAGATGGAAATCACATCGACGCCACTGAATACGACGAGCTACTCGCGGTGCTGGAAGGAGCAATCGTTCAAGCTCGTGAGGCTGGAATCGAAGACTACGCAGCAAGCCTGTTCGCCAATCTCGACGAAAAGACGCTGAAGATTTTGGTAAACGATGCGGCGAACTCGCAGTATCTCCACGCTGGAGACAAAGCGTTGGTTCAGCGGCTTGGTGACGTGCTTGCTCAGCTACGAGGGCTCTTTGCCGTTGTCGTGAAGCATCCTGATCTTGAAACTCGGTTTCCTGAGTTTTGGAAACGTGTCGAGACCATGAATCCGACGGCCATCCTAAATTTGTTGCAAACCGGGAAAGCCTGGAATCCAGACGGGCCGCTACTCAAGGGGACGAATACCAAACTGTTGGTGAAGATCGCCGATCAGGTGCTGAGTCCGGCGAAGCAAAGCCAATCAGACCCAGATTTCGCCACGGCAACGTTTTGGAGAAAGCCCATGGCGCTGCGTCTGCTTCGAGAGGATCAGCTCAGCGGTGGGAAGGCATTTTCGTTGTATCTCTCTTCGCCCAATTTCGATGTGACCGGGTTTGATACGGTGTCGAGACGCCTGAACGAACTTGTGGAGGGCTCCGAACTGGCCTTTTCCGGCGCGATCACCCAGAAAGCCGATGAAGACCTTGCCCTTCGAGCTGCGCTTCTCAGAACACACTTCACCAACGCCTTCGACAAGGGCTCTACAGCTGACGTCTTGCAAGCGACATCGTTGCTGGAAATCATGATTGCTAAGACCTCAAATCCGAGCGGACTTTCGAAAGCGATGCGTGAAGCGCTCGCGGTTGGATTCGCTGGAATGATGACGCACCCTGAAACTCGTGACGACCTGCTGGTGTGCGCCAGGGGTGGATCGGGCACCGGACAAACCAATCTGCAAGACGCCCAGGTCTCGTGGAACACACCTACTCTCGATATCGATGGCAATCGTTTGCGCAAGTTCATTCAGTGCCTTGCCGACGAACCCAACGCCGTGAAGATCATTGCCGCAGCCATTGGCCCAACGATCGCGTCGACGGCTCGCGCTGCTCAAGGTCTGCCTTCGGGCGCACGGCTCCCTGAGGGAATCGGTTTCATTTACGGCTCGATGCTGAGCAAATTCGATGCCGACGCCAAAGCCAAACGGGCCTTCTTCGACGGGCTCGGATTGGGGCTTACGGTCCTTTTCGCTACCGCTGGCGGCCTCGCCACGGGCCCCGGAGGTGGCATGGCGTTCGGCGCGCTTGGTTCAGGCGTGCTGCAGAACATCACCACGCTGGTAGACGTTGAACCCAAAAACAAACTCGGAATACCCATGACCGAAGAAGGTATGCGCGAGTACTTTCAATGCGCCTACATCATGGCCTCCTACAAATGGCTTAGATCTGGCACCAGGAGGGCGATCGAACGCCGACTCTCCGAAAAGCCAATGAAAGGAGGCGTCGAACCTGTTGTGGCTATTCTGAATGCGATGTTGCAGATCACGAATGCCAACGAAATGTCTTCTGCCGAGCTTCAGAGAGTCAAAAAGCTGATCGTTGACGCATCGACCAAGGAATCCAACGGCGAGGAATCTGAGGATCAAAAAGCAGTTGACTTCTTCTATAGCCGGGCCAGCGGAACTGCCGAACGCACTCGAAAGACCGAGTTATGAGCAACGCTTGGTCAACCAAGACAAGATGCACACGGGGTTTCATAGTTCTTGCGGCTGGGATGTTCTTTGCTTTCGTTTTGGCTTTTGTTTGGTTGAAGAGTCGCCCAGCCACATCGCTGACCTGTTCAAACAACGGCGGGCTCGGAACGATCGACGGGGTGTGCGTTGGTGGCTATTCGATAGTGGCGAGCTATGACGCGCTGCCGGTCGCCAATCAACGTGAGCTCTTTCGTCTTCAGAATGAACTACCCATTGGCAACAAGAAGGGATTCGTCGCCACCGTCGATTCTCAAGGCCAACTCCGCGTCAACGGAGACTGGCTGTATCGAACCAACGTGATCGTTGATGTCGAAGCCGCGGCATCGTTCGACTATCCGGAGCGATGGCCAACAGTGCAAAAGTTCCTCCGCGGACTCGGTGACTCCTTTTACGCCGAAGCTAAAAACAAGTCTCCGAAGGACAACCAGGCGAGTTGTGATCCAACCAATGCTTGGACGTTGCTCAAGCTACGCGAGGAACCATTACGGCGCTGTTTGCGGACGATGTTTCTACTGGACATGACCGACACATTCAATGAGCGCACGCAGAAGCTTTTCGAGAACCAAACGATGAAGTACTCCGATGGAACCACTGGGCCGCTATCGCTGAAACGTGAAGGCCTCACCGACTCCGACCGAGGCAAGGTGGTAGCCGCGGTAAAGACGATCGACACGAAGGCCCGAACGCTTGGTGGCTATCACTAGGGAGCCAATCCCCCAGTCGGCTTTGGGTTTGAAGACCAGTACCGGAGCCCTCGATGGCTATCAGGAACCAGGCCCCAAGTCCCCACGCTGGGATCTGAAAGCTTTCACGCCCAAACCGCTCCTGGCGGCGATGAACCGACCAACGATCTGGTTGACGTTTCCCAGCGAATCGCACGGGGCTTGAAGCTAGGGTGATTTGGTGGCTTTGAACGTGTTCAATTTTGGTGTCAGAGTCTGGCTTCAATGAGACAAAAACAGCCCGGGGTAAAAGATGTCGCCAAGCTTGCTCAGGTCTCTGTCGGCACCGTTTCTCACGTCCTCAACCACCCGGAACGAGTCATCGACGAAACCCGAAAAAAGGTCCTCGCTGCCATTGAAGAATTACGGTTTACTCGGAACAACGCCGCAAGCCAACTCAGGGCAGGGAGGCGAACCGCCATTGGGTTAGTAGTTCCCGACATTGCCAACCCCTTCTTTTCAGAGGTTGCTCGCGGAGTAGAAGACGAGGCCGACTCGCATGGCTACACCGTATTGCTGTGCAACTCGGGGGAATCCGAAGAACGTCAGCAACGACACCTTCAGTTTCTTCTTGAGGAACGGGTCGCCGGTGTGCTGCTCACTCCGGTTAATAACATGCACGTTCGCGAAGCTACTGAACCTCTACTCAATGCCGGTCAGCACGTGGTGGTCATTGATCAAATCTCGCGTTACACCGAAGCCTGCCTCGTAGCCGTCGACGATCTCTTGGGTGGGGAACTCGCCGGAGCACATCTCCTTGATCAAGGAGCATTGTCTCTGGTGTTTGTGGGAGGACCGTCATGGATTCGCCAATCGAGGGACCGACTAGCTGGTCTGCGCGAGGCGGTGGCCAAACACAACAGTAAGGCGACTGTAGAAGTGATCGAAGTTGAAGGTATGGGTTCTAGCTGTGGCTATAAGGCCGGCGAGGAACTGCTGAAAATACGCCCCGATGCAGTGTTTTGCGCCAACGATCTACTAGCTCTCGGTGTCATGCGACGCTTTCTAGAAAACAACGTACGCATACCAACAGATCTCTTACTGATGGGCTACGACGATATCGATTTCGCCAACAGTGCCGCAGTGCCGCTCAGCTCGATTCGTCAGCCTGCATATCAATTGGGGAAGACTGCAGCCTCACTGCTCTTTGCCGAAGCTAGCAATGCCGGCGAACATATTCACCAGCAGATTCTGTTTCGCCCGGAACTCGTCGTTCGAAACTCGACGAAGCTAGACAAAATGTGACGAAGCTAGACAGAGCTCGACAGAGCTTGAACGAAGCCTGAACGAGGGCTGAACGAGGCTTTGAGCAAGGCCTGACGACCAAAAAAGTTCGAGCGGAACTGAAACAGTCAAAACCTCGTAGTTGGGTTTGACCCAAGCCACTCGTTTGTTCAGCAGTTCACACCGCACCAAGCCAGTTCTTACTCGCCATGCACAGTAAAGAACTACCGAACGAGCAGGCGTTCTATCGTTTGCGTTCGAAGGGCTGCGAGAGAGCAGTTGGGGGATTGGCGCCTTTGCGCAATACGATCAACGCCAACAGCGAAGCTAGGTACGGCACCGAGTTCAACAGCTGTGATGGAACGGTGATTCCCCAGCCGGGAGCCGACAACGAAACAGCCTCAAAGAACGCGAACACAGCACAACCGGCGGCAACACTAAGCGGACGCCACCGACCGAAGATCACAGCAACGAGGGCTATAAATCCCCGTCCGGCCACCATGTTTTCTGTAAACCCAGCCGTAGTACCGAGCGCATATGCGGCTCCACCAAGCCCAGCGAGTGCTCCGCACACCAGCATGGCTTGATACCGGATTCTGTTCACCACAATTCCCGCGGCATCGGCTGCGGCCGGGGTTTCTCCCGACGCCTTGACCCGCAGCCCCCACGCAGTCCGGTTCAACAAAACGGTTGCACCAGCAATCACGAAAAATAGTAGGTACACAGAGAGCTTCTGTTGGAACAAGGCTCGTCCGACCCACGGCAAATCCTTAAGGAACGCGATACGCCAGACCCGCAGCGCGTCAACGTTGTTGAGTTCCGGCTTGGATTGAGCCACCAGCGTGGTCACTCCTAGGGCGACCAAGTTCACTCCAACGCCGACGACGATTTGATCAGCTTTGTAGCGAAGCACCAGCAGCGAAATCAACGAAGTAAGCAACATTCCCGCAAGCATCGCTCCAATGAATCCGGCGAGGATGCTGTGAGTGACGTAGGACAGCACCGCTGAAACACAGCATCCAGTGAGCATGATGCCTTCAATACCAATGTTTATGACGCCGCTGCGCTGGGCAAAGGTTTCGCCTAACGCGGCGTACACAATCGGCGTGCCGAGGCGAAGCATGGATGCAACAATGAGCACGGGGCTAATCGAGGCCCAGTCGACACTGGCCAACAACCTCGGCACAGAGGTAACCGATGACAAGAACGACAGCGACGACAGCGACGAGTGGAACGACCCGAGCATCGTGACAACGAACACGTTCATACCGCCACCTGGCCAGCAGAAGCGCTTTGGCTGGGTTCAACGATGGGCGCAACCGCAGACCCAACGGGGGGCTCAACGCTCGGCCCTTCACTGGGCATTTCAACGGTCTTCTTTTTGAGCAAAAATGCGGTCCCGGCCACCGCCAAAATGATCGTTCCTTGAATCACCAGAACCAGCGCTTGTAAAATCATCTGGAGCATTTTCGGATAATACCCGATCGATCTTTGCTTCAATTTCGTGCGGAGAGAAAG
>JAYTWN010000264.1:0-4615 GCA_043743435.1 Acidimicrobiia bacterium | reverse complement strand
CGCCGTACAGAATCACCCCCGATGGGTGGACGTTTAAAGAGTCGCTGATCATGCTGGGCTGGTTGCAAGCCATATTCCCGTTCTGTATCTTTTTGGCCTCCCCAATTCTCGGACAGCTCTCCGATCGCTACGGTCGCAAACCTGTTCTGGCCTTCTCCATCGGCGGTACGGCCGTTGGATACGCAATATTTGCTGTTGGGATTGCTACCAAAAATCTTCCGTTGCTGTTTGCCGGACGAGCTTTGGATGGCCTCACCGGTGGCAACATTGCTGTGGCTCAAGCTTCCATCGGCGACATCAGCACAAATGAAAACCGGGCGAAGAACTTTGGTCTGATCGGCGCCGCGTTTGGTTTGGGTTTCATCATCGGCCCCTACCTTGGCGGACGACTTTCCTCACCAAACACTTCCTTTTACGGCCTATTCGACACTCCATCATGGTTCGGTGCGACCACACCGTTTTGGTTTGCCACCATCCTTTCGGCACTGAACTGCGGACAGATTCTGGCCTTCCTGCCTGAGACCCTGAAGGAGAAAGTACACGGCGGAAAACTACGCCTAGGACAGTCCTTCACGAATGTCGTTGAAGGGTTCAAATCGAAACGGCTTCGCACCCCCTTAGCCGCTGCCTTCTTCTTCAACTGCGGCTTCACGTTCTTCACCTCGTTCTTCGGAATTTACGCCGCTCGCAAGTTTGGCTTTACCCCGTCGAAAACTGGTGACTTTTTTGCCATCGTCGGCTTGTTCATTGCGTTTTCCCAGGCGGTGCTCGTTGGCAAGTTCGCAAAGAAGTTTGCTGATGAAAAGATCCTGCGGTTCTCGATGTTTGGGCAGGCCGGAGTGATGGTTGTGTATCTCCTCGCCACGTCGAGCTTGCCGTTGTACTTGATCATTCCTGTGTTCACCTTGTTCAACGGGCTCACCATCGCTAACACCACGAGCTTGATTTCGCGTTCAGCGGAACCGGGCAAACAGGGCGCGGCCATGGGTATTGCGTCGGGCGTGCAAAGTTTGGCGCAGGTTCCTGCCTCGGCAATGATCGGCTACATCACGGGTTCGGGTACTGGAGCGAAAACGCCGCTGTTGTTTGCTGCCATCACGATTGGACTCGGTGGCGTGGTGTTCAACGTGTTCCACAAGCCCATTGGTGCATCACAGCCGTGGGGAGCCCGCAGCGCTGAGGCTCCCAGTGCGGTAAGCCACTAAAGCCTATGGGCGAGGAAACACCTGAAACACCGGTAGCGCCGGGCGGACCTCAAACACCTGCAACGAAAGCGGCCGGGGCGACTTCGTCACCCGAACCGACAGCGCTCCCAACCAATCGGCAAGCCGGATCGGGATCACCTGCAACTCCACAACGTCTCAACGTTTCCGCAGACGCGCCCAGGGGCCAAGGCAACGTTGGCCCAAGCGGTCCTCGCAAACGCCGACCTGATAATCGTCCGCGGCGCGATAAGCACAACGATTCGGCTAAGACGACGACGGGCAAGAGGTCAAGCGATCGCCTCGACGTTTCCGGTCAAGTTTCCACCAACGTCACCGGCAACGTTTCCAGCGACGTTTCCAACGACGACACTCGTGACAACCCACGCTGGACGCAGAACTTGGATCATTCGGACAATCCGAACAACCCAAACAACTCAAACAACTCACACAACTCGCCGGGCGCACTGTTTGATCGGCTCGAAAACGTTTCGGTGTTTGATGCTGCTCGGTTACGCAAGCGCATCCATCGGGCGCGTTCGTCGAAGGGTGATGTACGGGCGAAGGAGTTGGCCAAAGTTGCCGGGGCTATCGGGCATTGCGAGATCGCTCTTTCCAAACGCGCTGCCAATCTTCCCGTTGTCACGATCCCGAGCGAGCTTCCCATTGCCGACCGGGCCGACGATATTGCTGCGCTAATTCGTGACCATCAGGTCGTGGTCGTCGCAGGCGAAACAGGTTCAGGTAAAAGTACGCAGCTTCCTAAGATTTGTTTAGCCCTGGGCCGTGGGGTTCGCGGACTTATTGCCCATACCCAGCCTCGCCGTTTAGCTGCACGCACTATTGCCGAACGCGTCGCCGACGAGCTTGGTTCAACGGTGGGCGAAACCGTGGGCTACAAGGTCCGCTTCACCGATGAAGTAAGTGAACGTACTTCTATCAAGTTGATGACCGACGGTATCTTGCTAGCCGAAATACAACGCGATGCACTCTTGTTACGTTACGACACCATCATTGTTGACGAGGCCCACGAACGAAGCCTCAACATCGACTTTTTGCTGGGCTACCTCCACACGTTGCTCCCCCGTCGGCCTGATCTCAAACTGATCATCACCTCGGCCACTATTGACACCGCTCGCATCGCTGCGCACTTTGGAAACGCCCCGATTATTGAAGTATCGGGCCGGATGTTTCCCGTCGAGATTCGCTACCGCCCCCTTGACGGTTCGGGCGACACCAATGCCTGGCTAATGCACCAAAGCGCAAATGCCTTGAATGTCGCCGGAAGCCAAGCACCAGGCCCCGATGATTTCTTCGACCACGAAAGACGTTCACGGGATTTACGCGGCGACGCATTAATCTCCAACGATGAAGCCCTCACCGCCAACCGTGGAGCCCACAGAGATGACGATGAAGATGACGAACTCGATGCCCTAGAAGCGGACCTCGAAGCGCTTCAATCGTCAGAGGAATCGCTTCAATCGTTCGAAGATCAAAACCTTTCCGCCGACGGCTACGCCGCTGAAACCCGTTCCGGTACAGGCCAACCCAGTCGATCCACCCCGGGGCGAAGCTCAGGTGCATCCAACAATCGTCCTGGAAAACCCAGCGGTGCTGGTGCAGTCAATCGAAGCGCGAAACCGGGATCTTCGTCGGAAGGGCGCGATCAAAATCAGGCCATTGTTGAAGCCGTACGCGAACTTATGCTCGTAGGTGCCGGGGACATTTTGGTATTTCTCTCCGGAGAACGGGAGATCCGTGATGCCGCTGAAACCCTGAGTGGCGCCAAAATCAACAACCTCGAAATCGTGCCACTGTATGCGCGCTTATCATCAGCCGAACAGCACCGGGTGTTCTCGCAACATGCGGGTCGCCGTGTGGTGTTGGCCACCAACGTTGCCGAGACCTCGCTGACCGTTCCCGGCGTGCGTTACGTGGTGGATGCAGGAACGGCCAGGATCAGCCGGTATTCCAAACGCACCAAAGTACAGCGGCTTCCCATCGAGCGGATCTCTCAAGCTTCGGCCAATCAGCGAGCGGGGCGTTGCGGTCGTGTCGGGCCTGGTGTGTGTATTCGTCTCTATGCACAAACCGATTTCGCAGGACGAGATGCGTTTACCGAACCGGAAATTCAGCGCACCAACCTGGCTTCGGTAATCCTGCAAATGGCTTCGATGGGGCTCGGCGACATTGCCAGTTTCCCTTTCGTTGATCCCCCGGATTTGCGGTCGATTCGTGACGGAGTGGCCCTGCTCGAAGAACTTCGCGCCGTGGACCCGGCCGCGGAAGGAACCGACGCCTGGCTTACCCCCATCGGGAAACAACTCAGCGCGCTCCCCGTTGATCCCCGTTTGGGCCGCATGCTCATTGAAGCTGCTGAGCTAGGCGCGGTTAACGAAATGACCATCATCGCTGCTGCACTTTCTATCGTTGATCCCCGCGAACGACCCCAAGACAAGACCGAACAGGCCCGGGCCGCTCACGCTGAGTTCGCTCATCCAGAGTCGGATTTTGGCGGCTGGATCAAGCTGTGGGAGTTCCTGCGCGAAGAAAAGTCCACGAGGAGTTCCAGCCGGTTTCGCAAGCTGTGCAAAGAGAACTTTCTCAACTGGCTACGGGTGCGTGAATGGCAAGACATTCGCGCTCAGTTGCTCCAAGCCACCACCGAATTGGGTTGGCAGCGCAACAACACCGCAGCAACCCTTGAGGTCGTCCACCGTTGTGTGATCCCCGGTTTGCTCTCCCAAATTGGTCACCGGGACGTGAAGGGTGCCGTAGTTCCCGCACCGCAAGCCAACAACGGGCGCCTGGTTCAGGGCGCGGGGAAACGCTCCGGGCCAACTGAGTATCGAGGCACACGAAACAATCGTTTTGTCATCGCCCCCGGTTCAGTGTTGAGTCGCAAGAACCCCGAGTGGGTCATGGCCGCGGAACTCACCGAGACCAATCGTTTATATGCGCGCTGTGTAGGTCCAATTTCGCCGACCTACATCGAGCGGGCAGCCGCCCACTTAGTTACTCGCAGCCACACCACCCCGAAGTGGGATGACGAACGCGGATCGGCCACTATCACCGAACGTGTCACCCTCTATGGTCTCACCATCGTCGGCGGACGTAACGTGCAGCTCTCGCGCATCGATTCCGCCGCTGCCCGCGAACTGTTCATTCGCCATGCGCTCATCGACGGTGACTGGCCCAGTTTGCGCGTTCCTCACGCATTCGTTGAGCACAATCTGGCCGTTCGCGCCCAGGTGGATGCCATGGGTGCACGGTTGCGAAGAAACCTCGTGGTGGAAGACGCAGCCCAGTGGTCATTCTTTGATGCGCGTCTACCAAATGATGTGGTGAGTGTTTCGCACTTCGACAAATGGTGGCGTCAAGAACAGCGCAAGACTCCTGAGTTGTTCAACATG
>JAYTWN010000263.1:0-3236 GCA_043743435.1 Acidimicrobiia bacterium | reverse complement strand
CGTAATGCTCCAGTAGCACACCAAAGAAGCGTTCCAACGAACCGAACAGCGCACGGTGCAACATGATGGGCTGTTTGCGGGTTCCATCAGAAGCGACGTATTCCAGGTCGAATCGTTCCGGAAGATTGAAGTCAGCCTGGATAGTGGACAGTTGCCATTGACGACCAATAGCGTCTTTCACTTTGATATCGATCTTGGGGCCGTAGAAAGCGGCGCCACCCTCGTCGACCTTGTACGGAATGTTTTCATGCACCAACGCGGCACGCAGCGCTTCGGTAGCGTTGGTCCACACCTCATCAGTGCCGATGGATTTCGCAACTTCACGGGTGGCGAGCTGAGCTTCAAATTCTTCGAACCCAAAGCTGCGAAGAAGATCGATCACGAATTGCAGCAACGAGATGATTTCGTCGGCCAGTTGGTCTTCGGTGCAAAAGATATGGGCGTCGTCTTGGGTGAAGCCACGGATACGAAGCAGGCCATGCAGAGTGCCGGCGCGCTCGTAGCGGTAAACGGTGCCAAGTTCGAACAAACGCAAGGGAAGTTCGCGGTATGACCGTTGACGGGCCCCGAAAATCAACGTGTGCATAGGACAGTTCATGGGTTTCGGGTAGTAAATCCCGTTGTCCATTTCCATCGGCGGGTACATACCGTCTTTGTAGAAATCTAAGTGTCCAGAGGTTTCGAACAACTTCGCATTGGCAAGGTGTGGCGTGTACGCAAACTCGTAGCCACCCTCTTGGTGACGCTTGCGAGAGTAGTCCTCCATGAGCTTGCGAATGATGGAACCCTTGGGGTGCCAAACGGCCAATCCCCCACCGAGCACCTGCGGGAAGCTCAACAAATCAAGCTCAACGGCAAGCTTGCGATGATCACGCTTCTCAGCTTCTTCAAGCCGGGTGAGGTGCTCTTTGAGGGCCTTGTCGTTTTCCCACGCAGTGCCGTAGATGCGCTGCAACATCGGGCGCTTCTCGTCGCCACGCCAGTAGGCCCCGGCTACCTTCATCAGTTTGAAGCTGCCTAAGCGGCCTGTGGTTGGCACGTGAGGTCCCCGGCACAGGTCGACGAAATCTTCCCGGTTGCGGTAGAAACTCACAACGGTTCCGCCACCGCCTTCATTGGCGTCTTCGGCTCCACCAACGCCCTGAATGATTTCCAGTTTGTAAGGCTGATCGGCGAACAGTTCAAGACCTTCGGCCAACGACACTTCGCCGCGAGTGAACGGCTGGTTGAGCTTGACGATTTCACGCATGCGAGCTTCGATACGTTCCAGATCAGCTTCGAGAAAACGGCCGCCGTTGGGGAGGTCAAAGTCGTAATAGAAGCCATTTTCGATCGCCGGACCAATGGTGTACTTCGCCCCCGGGTATAGGTCGATCACGGCCTGAGCCAGTACGTGCGCGGTGGAGTGACGAAGGACGTGGCGGCCTTCGTCGGTGTTGGCGGTCACAATGGCCACACTTGCGCCGTCGGGGAGTTCGCGGTTGAGGTCCCATTCGTTGCCGTTGACTACCGCAGCTAGAGCGGCTTTGGCTAGGCCTGATCCAATGGAAGCGGCGAGATCGGCCGTCGTGGCGCCAGCATCGAGAGTTCTTGGAGAGCCATCAGGAAGTGTCACGGTGATCTGAGCCATAGGCCGCCAAGGATAGAGGTGCAAAGCTGCGATTCCGGGCCAATTCTTTAAGAACCGTTGTTGTGGCGGCCCGTTTAGCGGCTCCGAGACAAAAAACGAATCACCGTTCAAGAGTGAACCGCTTGATGCCGATATTGCTTAAGTGAACGAGTCGCTGCTTGTAGAGAACCCCGTACTTCGGGTCAAACGCGCTCGGGTTGAGCGGAAAAGCCCGCTACTCAACGTGTTGGGCTTCCTTCACCTTGCCATCATTGCGTCGTTCCTGTCCGATTGGTGGAACAAGTCAGCTTCGGATCTGCGCTTCACCGATTATCCCGCGTTTTTAACTGGCTGGAAAATGATGGTCACGGGCCAAAGTTCGCATCTTTACGATTTGGCGGCGCAAGCCAAAGTGCAACACGCGCTAATCAATGGCTCGTTCAAAAACGAGGTGTTGCCCTTTAACTATCCTCCCTATATCGCCACGGTCTTTGGCGGACTTGGCCGAATCTCGCTCACCACGGGTTACTGGATTTGGGCCGCTACCAACGTCGCTCTCGCGGGGGTTCTGCTCATTTTGTTGCGTCGCATCACCCGTCTGGTTGGAACAGAATGGAAGCGATACGCCCTGTGGGTTTTGGCGGTTGCCCCACTTTGGGCGGCCTTCATTGGCGGAGTGTTCTCCCTGTGGATCACCGTCGGAGTTGCAGGTTTTGTGCTGGCCACACTCGAAGACCGGCAGTTTTCTGCCGGAATCTGGCTGGGCCTGGTGGCCTTCAAACCGCAATACCTGCCCGTACTGATTGTGTTCATGTTCACCCGACGTATGTGGAAAGCCCTCGCCGGAGCTGCCACTATCGGCGTCACTCTTTTCGCCGTGTCTTTGCCCACGCTTGGGTTGGAAGGATGGCACGGTTTTCTTTCTCTGCTCCAAAAGTTCTCTGGCAACGGTTCTCGCATGAATGCCCACGCTGAATTGATGTGGAGTGCCCGCGGCGCAGTTACTCGTCTGGTTGAGGAAGGCACCCTGTATGCCGCTTCCGATGATCGTTGGCTTGCCCTCTCCCACGACAAGCTCACCGAAAAAATCAGCTACCTGTTGTTTGGGATTGGCATAGTTTGCGTGGCTGCGCTTGGTCGCAAAATCAACCTTCGAATTCATATGGCCCTGGCGATTAGTGCCATGGTGATCGTAAGCCCGCATGGCCATTCTCACGATACGTTGCTCATGGTAATTGCGGTTGGCCTGGCTTGGTCGGTGGCCCGGAATCGTCTCAACGGTACGAGCGAACCTCCGCAACCTTGTTCATCACCGGTCGCGAGTGAGAACCGCACCGACTCGCCGCTCGGCCAGCGAACCCAACAGGCGCTCATGATAAGCGCACTTCCCATGTACGCCGCGTTCACCGTCTTGCGATCAAGCCTCTCACTGCTCCCACTCGTTGCCTATTGTGCAATGGCCGCTTGGGCTTGGCGTCATCGCTACGATCCGGAGATCGAAGCCGTTATCGGCCCCAAGTTGAGCCGACTGCGAGCCACAAAGTCCGTTGCCTTATGAGCGGGGAGAGAACCGCGGAGTCCGGACTCGGGACAAATCTTGACGAGTCCGGACTCGGGACAAATCTTG
>JAYTWN010000262.1:0-10103 GCA_043743435.1 Acidimicrobiia bacterium | reverse complement strand
GGGGTATGCGGCGAAACGGAGCGAGGTTCAGCCGCTCAAACGTAGAGGTGCTTCGGCGTTGTCACCGTGGATTCGCCACGGCCATTTAACGTTGCAACGCGTGTGGGACGCAACCAAGGGCCCGTCACGTGATGTGGAGAAATTCCGTGATGAGTTGTTGTGGCAGGAGTATGCCCGCCATACATATGCGCGCTTAGGGAAAAGTATGCAAAAACCGATGCGCTATCAGCCCGTTGAGGCCCAGGCGTCGACAAGTACGCCACGACATGAACCTTGGGATCGCTCCATGGCGTGCGTGGCCAGCGTGCTCGAGGAGTTGGAGACCGACGGTTGGATGGTAAACCAAACCCGTATGTGGATGGCCTCACAGTGGACGGTCCGGCACGGGGCCCGGTGGCGTGACGGGGAGGATCGATTCTTCCAGCACCTGCTCGATGGTTCACGTGCGGCCAATCGGCTGGGGTGGCAGTGGACGGTGGGTGCTGGAACCGGTAAGCCCTACGGGTTCGCTCGATGGCAGGTCGAAAAGCGTGCACCGACGCTCTGCGACAACTGTGTGCATCGCAGGAATTGTCCGATTGAGAAGTGGCCGGCGGAGCACACGTTGGATTCAGTAGCGCAAGATCCTCGGGTTCGGTCCATCCAGAACCCGTTAACCGTAAGTGGACCTAGCAAACCTCGGATCATTGGTGAAGCAGAGCTGGTTTGGCTCACCGCTGAATCCCTGGGCGACGATGACGCTGCGCTGCTGGCTCACGCAGAGTTGCCGGTGGCTTTCGTCTTTGATGAGCCTCTGCTGCGCCAGCTCAAGCTTTCCGGGAAACGGTTGGTGTTCCTCACCGAACGACTCGCCGAATTGGCAACAACACGCGCACTTACGATCTATCTTGGCGATCCGGTCAATATTCTTCAGGGAGCGAAGTTGGCTACCACCTATGCCCCTGTTCCCGGCTGGCGTTCGCGGGCCAGCAGCATCGAGCCCGTTGCGGTCTACCCCTGGCCGTGGCTTCGGGTCCCTGGCTCGGAAAGCATCGCCAGCTTCAGCGCATGGCGAAAGTGAAGCGCCTGGCTACTTGAAAAGCTAAGTGCGCTTATCGGGTGGAATGTACTGTGTTCGCAGCGTACAAAATCCCACCCAAACTCTGCGGTTGAATGCGCTGGATTAGGCTGGATGTACCGCCGCCCTTTGCGGTTGTGCATTTAGCGACTTGATGCAGCGGGAACCTTTGGGGTGGTCGCCGAACCTGCCGCAACGGTTACTGATGTGGCCGCTACTGTGCCCGTGGCTTGAGCCGTGGGTTTCGTAGTTTTTAGGAAGAGCCAAAGCACCGGGATGAGGTAAGCGACGTAGGTAATGACTCGGATTGGCTCAGGATCAGACGTCCAGCCAAAGAAGCCTTTGAGGAAATCAAAGAGTTTGCCTGAAGCAAATAGCCCATCTGCCAAGTTCCATACAGGTGGGGCGATGAGGCGGCCAGTTTCAAAGCCGAAGAATTCGCGAAATTCGTGGAATGCCTTGCCCACTAGACCTGCGGCGAACAGAATGAGCAATATTCCGGTCACTTTGAAAAACGTCTGCAGACTGAGCTTTTGCCCACGTTTGTAAACCAAAACTCCTAGCGCACCCGAAACGATGAGCCCGAGCACGCCGCCAAGAACCACCGAGGCAGCCGAACTGTTTCCGTTTTCCGCGCTGAGAAGGAACAGGACGGTTTCAAATCCTTCTCGGGCCACGGCCACGAACGCCACTACGGTTACTGCCTTGCCGGTGGTGGCGCCTTCGAGTTTTGCTCGGAGCTCGGTGGAGAGGCCCCGGGCGTTTTTGCGCATCCAGAAAATCATCCAGGTGAGCACGGCGGCGGCAGAAGCGGCCAGGGCCCCTTCTATGAACTGCTCGGATTTCCCTTCGAAGTTTCCAACTAGCAGGTGAAAGGCAATGCCGGAGGCGACGCACACTGCAGCAGCGATACCGACGCCCGTCCACATTGGGCGCAGCATCGACGCTCGGCCGCTCTTCACCAGATACGCGGCGAGAATAGCGATTACGAGGGCAATTTCGAGGCCCTCTCGCAGTGTGATGAGAAAACTTTCGCCCATATCCCTTGCTCCTGTTTCTGTTTCTGTTTCTGTGTAAAACAGCCGGAAATGCGAACATCTCGTCATTTAATCTTAGGTTAACCTAAGTTCATTTGTAAAGCCGGTCGGCGATGTGATGTTCGTCGCTCTCGTGGAGTTCAAGCCTTGATGCTTGTTGAACTAGCGCTGCTTTTCGGACAGCGCGGAACTCCTCGGTGGAGCCCGATGGACACGAAACAACCCGTCGGTGGGAGACGCGAACGCCGGCAGCCTCCTTAGCGTCGGCACGTAAAACGAAAGTGGAATGATCGTGTTGTGAATTCCAAACCGGCAAACCAGGTCACCATCTCCTCGCCGCAATCGGTTCGATCATGGATTGCGCTACCGGGCCACCGAGGCTGGCTGCAAGCTGAGACGGAACGACTAGTGCAATTCAGTACGGGTTCGGTTCATCCGAGCGGAGGTTTTGCTTGGCTCGATGGTGAGGGCCATGCGGTGCTAGATCGTCCGGTGGAAACCTGGATCACCACCAGAATGACCCACGTACTTTCGCTCGGCTCCCTACTAGGCATCCCCGGCTGTGGGCCACTGATCGATCACGGAATATCCGCGTTGCAAACGCTGCTGGCCGACGACATCAATGGCGGTTGGTACTCGGCGAGTGATCAGCCCAACCAGGGTGAAAAACGCGCGTATGAACAAGCGTTTGTCATTTTGGCCGCTTCGTCGGCAACGCTGGCTGGTCGTTTGGGTGCAGGGGCATTGCTAACGAAAGCAACGCAGACGGTTATCGAGCATTTTTGGGATGAGAAGCGCGGGGTGGTTCGGGACGTGGCTTCGCGCGATTGGTTATCGTTTGAACCCTACGGCGGGGCCAACGCCAATATGCATATGCTCGAAGCCTTCTTGGCTGCAGCTGATGTGACTGGTGATCCGGTTTGGTTGGAGCGTGGTTTGCGCATCGCCACGTTCTTTCTTCACTTTCGAGCTCGAGCACGAAACTGGCGTATCCCGGAGCATTTCGATGCCGAGTGGAATGAACTGCCGGAGTACAACCGCAACGATCCTGCTCACAAATTTCGCCCCTTCGGCGCAACCGTCGGCCACGGATTCGAATGGTCTCGACTGTGTCTGCATCTTCACGCGTCGCTACAGGCTGCGGGGCTTGGGGGCGAGGAACATGCTTGGCTCTTGGAAAGCTCTCGGTTGCTGTTCGAGCGAGCCGCTTCCGATGGTTGGCAGGGCCAAGGGTTTCTGTACACGACTGATTGGGATGGTAGGCCCGTGGTCGAAGACCGATTGCATTGGGTGGTTTGCGAAGCAATTGCCGCAGCTGCGGCGCTTTATCGAGCAACAGGAAATGTGGACGACGAGAACCGCTATCGCCAGTGGTGGGATTTAGCGGAGCGTTCGTTCATCGACCGATCAGGTGGGTCGTGGTGGGCGCAATTAGACACCCAAAATCAGCCAGCCACGAGCGTTTGGTCCGGCAAGCCTGATACCTACCATGCCGTGCAGGCCGTCTTACTTCCTCGACTGCCCTTGGCCCCTTCACTGGCGTCGGCCATTGCCCGAGGGTTGCTCGATACGTAGAGCAACTTCAGTCGATAACCGGGCCGATACGCGAGCCGGGTTGCGAAGACGGCCTCATTCCACTTACTAAAAAGACTACGTTTTTGAAAGGGGGTGGAAAGTCGAAGGCGTTTGTGGCTATGGTTACCGCCGCTCGCAGCCGTTGTTACAACGGTCACACCGGGTGCAGAGAAGCGGAAGTTACTTTGCAGTGTTTTCAACCAACTCCTCAGCATCACCGCGGAAGTTACACCGAAATCACTGCAAAGTCACTTCCTCGAGCATGCATCTTGCGGGCTAGGAAAACGCACTATTTACAGCTACTAGGAGAAGACCATGGCAACTGCTGACCCAGGCACCACGATGACCGACGATGTCGCCCAATTGCACGCCATGGGGTATCCCCAAGAGCTGAATCGGCGGATGAAGCAGTTTTCCAACTTCGCCATTTCTATGTCGATCATCTGCATCCTGTCCGGGGGGATCAACTCCGTCGCCCAGGCCATCAGTGGAGTGGGCGGAGCCGCCATTGGTATTGGTTGGCCCATTGGTTGCGGTATCTCGCTATTGTTCGCCTTGGCGTTAGCCCATATTTCTTCGGCCTATCCAACTGCCGGCGGGCTTTATCACTGGGGTTCAATTTTCGGTGGACGTGGGTGGGGTTGGGTGACCGCCTGGTTGAACCTCCTCGGCTTGATCACCGTTTTGGGGGCTATCAACGTGGGAACGTACCTGTTCTTCATGGGTGCCTTTGGCGAGTCGTTGGGTTGGACTACCTCAACATGGCACCAAATTGTGTTTGTGGCATTGATGACCGCTTCGCAAGCGGCTATCAATCACAGTGGAATCAAACTCACCTCAAAACTCACCGACTTCTCCGGTTACCTCATTTTGGTTGGTGCCACCGCACTGGCAATTTCCTTCATTGTGTATGCCAAGAATCGTGATTTCGGTCGGTTGTTCGAGTTTAAAAACTACAGCGGCGAGGCTGGCGGCGGAGTTTGGCCGAAGACCTCAAGCAAAGTGTTTCTGTTTGGTCTGGGTCTGCTCCTTCCGATTTACACCATCACTGGTTATGACGGTTCGGCTCATACGGCAGAAGAAACCGTGAATGCCAGCACGGCCGTTCCCCGCTCCATGGTGAACTCGGTGCTTTACTCGTCGTTGTTTGGCTACCTGTTTCTGTGTGCCTTCGTGGTGGCCATTCCGAATATGAACGATGCTGCCAAGCAGGGTTGGAACGTTTTCTTCTGGACGTCGGAAAAAGTTCTTCCCAATAGTCTCAAGGTTGTCTTGTTCGCCATGATTGTGCTTTCACAGTACCTGTGCGGTTTAGCTACCGTCACCTCAGCGTCTCGTATGACCTATGCCTTCGCCCGTGACGGTGGCTTACCTGGATCGAAGGCCCTTCGTGCGGTACATCCCACGTTCCGCACCCCGGTGGCCGCTATCTGGCTGGTTGCTATTGCTGCAGTGTTGTTCACGGCGTACGCCGGTGTTTACACGGTGATTGTTTCGGTGACCGTAATTTTCTTGTTCCTGTCCTTTGCTATGCCCATTCTTTTTGCCCTGTTTGCTCATGGAAAAAAGTGGACGAATATGGGCCCATGGTCGTTGGGGGGCGCGTTTAAACCCGTAGCGGTTGGCGCAGTAGTTGCCATGGTCTTGATCTTCTTTATCGGCGTTCAAGCTCCCAACGGCAAGGCCCTGTGGATCACGTTGGCGTTCTTTGCTATTACCGCTGTGTTGTGGTTTTCCGTCGAAAATGGTCGCTTCCAGGGTCCGCCAACCGGTGAGCAAATCGCTGAGCGGAAGGCTGGATTTGCGGCAGCGGAAGCAGCACTGTCGGGTAAGTCTGCACGGTGACCATATCCATTTCGCCGACCATGCGAGGTCGTTTGGTCGGACGCATCGCCATTATTTCTGGTGGTGCGTCCGGCTGTGGCGAGGCCGCTTCTCGGTTGTTTGCCGCTGAAGGTGCAACGGTTGCCATCATCGATCGCCAAGGTGACCTAGCCGAATCTGTGGCCGCCTCGATCGTGGCGTCGGGCGGCCAGGCCATGTTTGCGGTTGCCGATGTTTCCAACGGACAACAAGTGGCTGACGCCGTAGCAAAAGTGAACGCTGCTGTTGGTACTGCCGACGTGTTGTTCAACCATGCCGGAACACTGATCGTGAAGCCGTTCTTGGAAACGACCGAAGAGGAGTGGGACCGGCTCATGGCTATCAATGTGCGCAGCATGTTCTTGGTAACCAAGGCTGTGTTGCCCGGAATGTTGGCCAAGAGTAAAGGCAGCATTGTATGTACCTCATCGATTTCTGCGGTTGCCGCCACGCCAATGGAAGTTCTTTATGGGGCCACAAAAGGCGCTTGCCATCAGTTTGCGCGGGCCATTGCCGTGGAGTTTCGTGATCGTGGGATCCGGTGCAATGCGGTGTGCCCGGGCTTCATTCGAACACCTCATGGCATGCGTGAAGTGGAGGAACTGATGGCTTATGGTGTCGACGTTTCTGATGCGGCCATTGCGGCACAACAGGGTCGGATGTGTGAGCCCGAAGAGGTGGCCAAGGTTGCGTTGTTTCTCGCGAGCGACGATGCCAGTTTCGTCAACGGAGCGCAGTTATTCGTAGACAATACCTTCACCTCGGTGTAGGCGCCCGGTCTCGATAGTTTTCCGTGAGCCAGCCTCAGTTTCAGTGACTCCTCAAGTTTGTTGCGAGTTCGGACTCAAACGAGGGATCGGTCAAGCCATTGGTACATGCGCCAACCTACCGAATCTGGTGCGAGGGTGTCGGCGGCGATTTTGGCGGCATCGTCGCTAATCGCTCGACCGTTGGGTGCTTTCACGTGAACTTCAGCAACTCGTTCGGCCATAACAAACCAGCCAATAGCCGCTTCCACGGTTTGGCCCACGGTGAGCAGGCCGTGGTTCCGTAGGATGCAAAGTTTGTTCGCGCCTAAGGTTGCGGCGATTCGTTCTCCGCCTTCCGTGGAAAGCACTTCAACTTCTTCATCGTCAAACAGTGCTTGATCAAACACAAACGCACAGGATTCTTGGCTGATGGCACGAAACGGTTCAACGTTTGCGGCCCATGGTGTCCCATGCTGTGTGTGGGTATGTGCGGCTCCCATCACGTCGGGTCGGGCGCGGTACAGCGGGGCATGAATGTGAAAGCCCGCGGTGTTCACGGCACCGGTTGGTCGACCGGCATCGTCGGTCACCTCACCGTTGGGTCCAACCAGAACCAGTGCGTCCGGTGTCGCTGAGCGAAACGGGACACCCCAATCCAGCACCCAAAAGCGATCGGTATGTTCGGGGTCGCGTGCCGTGACGTGTCCGTCGCCTAACTGCCCCCAGCGGTGCGATGCGAATATTTGGTAACCCCGTGCGACGACCGCTTTACGATGTGTTCGTTCATCGGCAACGGAGCGAATTGTGTGGTGCGGCTCTTGGCCGGGGAACGTTGGGTATAGGTCTTCGGACATGGTCTAAGCCTTCGAATCGTGCTGGTTAGATAAGGTTGCGCCGAGTCAAAACTGGGGCAAGAAGGTCAACATAGTTGTCTTCGTAAAAGCGTTGCTTGTCAGCTTCGATTACTGCAGCTGCGTCCATAGAGCGTTCGAAACGAGCGATGGGATTACGACCACCTTCGACATGAGGAAAGTCTGAAGAGAACAGGCAAACCTGTCCGCCGGTGTTCTGGATCGTCCAACCGATGTCTTCATGAGGGTAGGGAGTAGCTCGAACTTGGCGTTGGATGTACTGCGATGGCAACAGGTCCATGTTTTTGAGCCGGTGTTCGTTGCGGGAAAATGCGGTGTGGGCCGAATCGAGATTGCGCATGAGGCCGGGTAACCACGAGGCTCCTACCTCGATGCAGCCGACGCGCAAATTGGGGAAGCGCATCAGGACACCGTCGACAATCAGTGCACTTAGGGATTGCATGACGGGATAGGGGATGGAGAGGTAGTCGATACTTTTGAAGTTGGTGTCGCCGCCGTGAAAATCGGGGACCGCCGGTAGGCCATTGTTGAAGTAACCGCCGGGCATTACGAACTCACCAGCCCCAGCCACATGGAACACCACCGGCACGGAAGCTTCGGCGCATTGGGCCCAGACGCCGTCGAGTTCGATGTGGCTTGGCGAAAACCCTGGCGGACAGTATTGGCTGATTTGAATGGCCGCGGCGCCGGCATTGATGGCTTCACGGGTGAGTCGAACCGCTTCGGTCCGATCGGCAAACGGAACCACCACAACGGGCAGCAAACGTTGGTCGACGGAGCACCATTCGATCATGGCCCTGCGTTGCCCCTCGGCGAGCTGCACGCCAAGTTTGGCGTCGTATTGGGAGATCTGGATGGCTTTGGCGGAGGCGAAAGTATCGAAAACCAATTGGGATTGAAAACCCAAAAGGTCCAGTGCTGCTGGGCGGTCCTGGTTTCGCCATGAGCCGGTGGCATTGAAGTTCTTGCGCAGCATCAGCTGTGCAGCATCCTGTGCCCGGTAGTCGGGATCGAGGTGGTTTGCTAGCGCTGAAGCAAAATCGGTGCCCACGGTTTCGGCCTCATCTGAGCGTTCCCACAGGCGGGGGACTCTGGCTTTGGTGGCTTCATCGAGGAACGGGTGCAGCCAATCGAAGTCCTCGTATATGTGAGAATCGGCATCGTGCATCGTCCTGGTCGCGTAAGCCATATCCCGACACTATTGCCCATCGTCGTCAACCACCATCTTTGAGATGCGCGAATGTTGTGGATCGGTCATAAGGACGGGCATCACCAAGGGTTTCGCAAACGCAAACTGGGTTCAAATCCATAGCTATGCGAGGCTAAGAGCATGAGTTTTGTACAGTATGAACTTCCTGATGTCGACCTTGATGTCGACCTTGATGTCGATGTACTTGTTGTTGGGGCTGGAATTTCTGGGGTGGGTAGCGCGTACCATCTCACTCAGCAGTGCCCCGATAAGACCTTCGTCGTCCTTGAGTCGCTGAGCGATTTTGGTGGAACGTGGCGAACCCATACTTACCCCGGCGTTCGTTCCGATAGTGACCTGTATACGTTTGGGTACCGCTTCAAGCCGTGGATGGGTGCACCAATTGCCACAGCCGAAGAGATTCTCCGGTACATGGGTGAAACGATTGAAGAAGACGATCTGGCCAAGCACATTCGCTACAACCACCGCATCGAATCGGCTGCCTGGTCGAGCGTCGAGAAATGCTGGACGATCGTGGCCAACCGCAGCGACACCGGCGGAACCATACGTGTACGTGCGAAATTTCTGTGGATGTGTTCCGGCTACTACCGGCACTCCGAGGGCTACACACCGCAGTGGCCAGGCATGGATTCCTTTCAGGGTCAGATCGTTCATCCACAGCTGTGGCCAGCCGAACTGAACTACAAAGAGAAGCGCGTCGTAGTAATCGGCTCGGGAGCAACCGCGGCAACCCTGGTGCCAGCCATTGCCGACGACACGGCGCACGTCACCATGTTGCAACGTTCGCCTACGTACTTTGTGACTGGTCGAAACTCCAATGAACTCGCCGATCAACTCCGGGCACTCGACATCGACCCGATGTGGATTCACGAAATCATTCGGCGCAAGGTGTTGGCCGACGGCAAAGCCATCACAGCCCTGGCCGCATCAGATCCAGAGCTTCTCCGGACCGAGTTGCTCAACGGCGTGAAGGCCATTCTCGGTGAGGACTATCCAGTCGAAAAGCACTTCGCGCCCACCTATCGCCCGTGGAGTCAACGCATTGCTTTCGTTCCCGACGGTAACTTTTTTCATGCCCTGAGAGACGGCAAAGCCTCGGTTGTAACCGATGAAATCGAGACGTTTACCGAGAACGGCATTGCCCTCAAATCGGGTGAAGCCCTCGAAGCCGACATTATCGTAACGGCGACGGGTTTTGACCTGAACGTGCTAGGCGACATCGCCATAACCATCGATGGAAAATCTCTTGATTTCAGCGATACGGTCACTTACCACGGCACCATGTTTACTGGTGTCCCCAACATGGCCTGGGTGTTTGGGTACTTCCGAGCGAGCTGGACGTTGCGAGCCGATCTCATCGCCGATTTCGTATGCCGACTTATCAAACACATGGATGCAAACGGTGTTGCAGTGGTTACCCCGGCGCTCACTGAGGCGGATTCCACCATGGTGCTGTTGCCGTGGGTTGATCCGGAGAACTTCAACCCGGGCTACATCATGCGCGGGATTCACCTGCTCCCCAAACAGGGCGACCGTGCACCGTGGCTGCACACGCAGGACTACCACTCCGAGAAAGACATCCTTCCCACCGTCGATCTCAGCGACCCGGCGCTACAGTATTCCTAACGCTGGATTCCGTACTGCTGTGGTCGAAAGCAGCGTGACGGGACCGGTTAGACAGAGATTTTGTAGTTGGCGATTTGGGCGTCGTCGGAACCTGCGTTGGAGTAGTTGTCGGCC
>JAYTWN010000261.1:0-10046 GCA_043743435.1 Acidimicrobiia bacterium | reverse complement strand
CCCGGGGTTCGAGTGAATGCCATTGCGCCCGGGTTGGTGAAGACCGATTTCGCCAAACAACTTTGGGAAGCCAACGAAGCCAAGCTGGCCTCTCGAACGCCGTTGCATCGCCTCGGTGAACCGGTCGACATAGCCAACGCAGCGGTGTTCCTTTGCTCCGACGCGGCCAGTTGGATCACTGGCACACACCTGCTGATCGACGGTGGCTCCATGACCGGAACCAGCCTCACCTAGCCGCACGGGAACTGATCCACCGTGGTCTTGGGCGTTGGTTCAACCCGTGATGGGCCGCAGTAAAAGTTCTGCGCAATCGGGCTGTCCGTGTGTCTGAATAGTGTCTGTGTGTCGAAATACTGACGCAGTGTTTGGACACGGTAGAAGCATTTCGCTCACGGTACGGTGGTCTTCGGCGTTGGTTAACCCGTGATTGGTGGGAGCGAAAGTTCCGTGCCGGGAAACAACAAATCGGGGACGCCCGGGGCAGGCAACCGGTGGACGTTCTGCGCTTGTAAGGCCTCCCAATACCGAGCAATTGCGTGGTCGTCGGCTTTGGGGTCGTGAGCCAGCACGTGCTGCTCGGCAATGGCCCAAAAGCTTTCTCCTGGAGCGACGACGTGTACCGAAGCCTTTTGTGATGACGAAGTAGCAAGTCCTAGGGTCGAAGTTTCAGGCGATTGCCTTGCTGGCTGTTCCGCGTTGGCTGGCTGGTTTACCGTCTCACTGCGGTTGATCGCTTCCAGATTTATTCGCTCAACTGGCAAGCCGCTTCTGCCGACCGCTGGGCTGCTGGTTGCGCTCACGGCTGCGCCCATTGCTGCGGTCGCCGCGCCTCCTGACGAGGATTGTGGTCCCGGCGTAGTTGTTGGTTGGGTGGTCGAACCCGTTGTTGTTGGTACTACCCGCGGGGTGGGTGTAGAGGCTGGGGTTGCGGCCGCTGAACGTGGAGTTGCGGCCGCTGAACGTGGAGTTGCTGTTGTTGGAGTTACCGTCGTGGCTTGACTCGGTTCGCGCACTGATGATGTGTCGGTATCGGGCGACGAGACCAAACTCGAATCGCCAGCAGTTAACGGCGTTGCGGTTTTTGAAACTTCAGGGAGAACTGGCCACCGTTGCCCGGTGGTTACGTCACCAGCGAACTGCACGGGCGTGTTTTCGGCTGCCAACACCGAGGCGACCGGCGCCAGAACGGTTCGTGCCGTGCCGGCTTGCGGACTGCGAGTAACAGCCGACGCTGGACCAGCCAGCAACGCTAATGCCAACGTTCCGCCAGCGGCTTGACGAAGCAGCTGCTGTAACCAGCCCGGCCCAAACAGTCGAGGCGCGGCCTTTGCCACGTGGTCGTTTTTGTTGTTTGAAGTGGACCGGGAGTTTGCTGCAACACTCTTGGTGCCGGCACTGCTACGTGCGCGTACGAGGTTGACAACGGAAGCAACGATCGAAACCAGCAGCCAGAGTGCAAAAACGGCACTCGCGAAGCGGAGCGCAAGGAGCGCCAACTCAACCGGTGTTCGCGAACCTACGCCGGGAACCTTGACGGTATCACCGCTGGAAAATCCACCGTAGGGGCGAACCGCTGCGCCCAACCCAATGAAACAAAGCACGCTTAGGAATCCAACCTGTAAACGGGCGGCCCGAGTTGACGAAGTTGTGGTTGTCTGAGAGCTCACGGAGTTGTCCTTGCTTCTGCGAGTGCGGTTGCTTTGAGGCGCGTTTTTTTGAGTCCACCCGGAAGAAAGCCACGAAACACCGGACTGAAATCGGCCTCCAGCGTGACCCGAACCCCGCCATCCTCCAGCGTGATAATGATGTCTTCGGGTCTCATTCGTAGGGTGTCGCCGAGGCGAGCATCGATCGATTGCCTTGCCAGCCTAGCCATGTTGGTGGGATCGAACGTATACGTAGAGTTCGTGTAGTAGTCAACATCGTCGATTCCAGACACGGCATCGTTGGCGGCCGCAGCAGCTGCGTTGTAGAGCTCACGCTTGGCCAAGAACGTGCTGGCCGTGCTCACCGACAGCGTGCCGAGGAGGAAGCAAATAATGATAAGCACAGGAAGTAATGGCAGCACCGACCCGTCTTCTCGTTTGACGGCTTTGTGGACACTTGTCGAAGGCTGCTCGCCGCTCGCATCGTAGGTATCGATCCTCGCTGTCTGCGCTGCTCTCGCGAATGGTGTTACGTGGGTCGCTGCCGTCAGGGTTGGTGCAGTGACGAAGGGCGTTGCGAGAAAGGCTGCGGTCAGGTTTGGTGCCACGCTGAATAGTGCGGGGAGGACTGGTGCTTGGTCCAACAGTTTCGGGCGATGGGTGATTAGGCGCATAGTCCATCTCCAGGCAAATCGCTTCGGAATGGGTCGACCAATTCGCTGTGACGTGCACCCACGGTGAAGCCGGGGGCCCAGTTTTTGGCGAACGGGAAGATGATGGCCTTCACCTGAACGGTCACGGCCACAACCACCCGAGAACAGCGCTCGGCTGGGCCGGTTGGTTCGAGCATGGCTGCGACGGGTTGTCCGACCAACTGACGGGCTTTCCACGGTTGGTTGGCCAAAATGACCTTGGCATTGGCGTCGGTGATTTTGTCGGCCGGTGATTCGACGAGTTGTCTGGCAATATCGCGTGCCGCATCCGAGGCCCGCATTTTGGTATCCACCACCGTCCAAATGTTGGCAAACAACAAGATGATGAACACACCAAAGATGATGGCCATAGCCACCGCTTCGGCACCCGCTTGACCCGACTCATTGCGTCGACGTGCGCGCTGGATTGTTGCTCGCCAGACCCCTCGTAGCTTGTTCATTGGATGCGTTTCATGAGCTGCGTTTCATTGCATGTGTTTCATTGCAATCGTTCAATCCGTCGTTGCACGGTTTGATCGACACCGGTAATCCGGCCAAGCACCTTGGTCAACAAACTCGGGCTAGTGGCATGCACAGTCACCACCACCAAATCCGGGGTGTTCTGGAACGTCACTGTCGCATCCTTATCAACAAGGAGACGAACGACGGATTTTGTGTACCCGTCATCGTTGGCGGCATAGCGCTGTGTGGCCACTTGACTGGCAATGTCACTGGCAATCGAATGCACAATCGATCGTCGTTGCAACACCACGAGTGTCTGGGTGGCAAACAAAACGATCATCAGCACCAAAACGGCACTGATTCCCATAATGGTTACCCCGACTCCTGACTCGGTTCTCCTTTTGAGGTGAGAGCCGCTCGCTTGCTTCATCGGAAACTCCGTTTTCGGGCAGAACAAAGTACCTAGGGCGTAACTACTGGAACGAAGGTCTCGAGAGTGATCATTTTTTCAGTCTTTTTTGCGCTTTTGTTGAACAGATTGATATAGGTCAGGTACATAAGTGCGCCAATGGTGGCCATGATGAGCACGGCGATGGCTGCGGAGATGACACCTTCGCCTCGTTCGGTGCGCTCCCGAGTCATACGGGTCTTGAGTGCGGTGGTCGTATCAACGATCAGGTTTTGGGTGTGGACGAAAATTCGTACGGTGTTCATGGGGTGCCTTTCGTTTGGTGTGATGGTGTGTGGAGAAAGAGTATTGATAAGTTTACGTGCTAATTGGAAAATGCGGATAGGGCGTTGTAAAAGGGGATGCCGAGGAAGATGCAACCGGGAATGAGAGCTGCGACAGTAACGGGGATCCATACCATTTGGTCTTGCTTCTCTACCGCCTCAAGCAGCTCGCGGTGAGATTCTTCGCGGGTCACTCGGGCCTCATCGGCAACCAGGCGCCCGAGATCGGAGGTTTCGTTATGCAGACGTAATACGGCAACGAGCCGGTCGATGGATGGAACTTTGGCAAGGCTGGCCCATTCGGTGAGGGCTTCGCTTTCGGGAATACCTTGACGAACTCGCACCAATACCCGTCGCAAATCCATAGCAACGGCACCCTGGGTTCGGCTCGACAAACGACCAAGCGCCCCGCCCAACGAAAACCCAGCGGTGAGCAACATGGCCATTTGCTCCGCGACAACGGGAAGCTCCAAGTTGAGCCTGGCCTGCCAACGATCCGAGCGGTTCGCCAACTGTTGTTCGATCATCAAGAACACCAGCAGTGGCGCTCCGAACAACAGCAGCAAAATGAACAACACCGGAACTCCAATGCTGGCACTCACGCCCACAACAAAGATAAGTGCACCTAGCGACCAGGCAACCTGGCGAACCCGGAATTCCGAGGAGGTCTCGGTGGCGTGCACGCGCTCCAGGCGAATGCGTACCTCCTCGTGCACCCCAAACACCTTGGCGATACGTGTACCGATGGACTGCGAGAGCGGACCAACCACTTCACGAAATGATCGGGCGTCGGCAACGCGAGCTCGCTTGTTCGTAGCGCCAGGCGTGTACGGACGCAGACGACGGAGCAGGGAAGGTTGCTGAAAGAACGGCAACCGGGCCAACACCAAGGACAAGCCGATCCAGGCCATAAAGCCGGCGACCACAAGGATGCGAGTCATTTGTCGAACACCCGCTCTACCTCAGGCAACCGCATGATCGACGATGCCCAGATCCAACATCCGCCCATCAGAAACAGTCCAAAGGCCACGGCGATCTGTCCACCGGCCGAGGCATAGGACGATCGTCCTCCGCCAATGGTGAGCCCGATCATGGCCATGCCCAAGGGCACGGCCAACACGAAGTAGCGAGCAAATTTTGCTCCGGCTTGTCGGCTGATGGCTTCCTTGCGGTTGCGAAGATCAATACGTCGATCCTCAATGAGCGCATTCAGTCGCTTCTCCAAATCGCTACCGCCGAGTTCGTGGGCGATAGCCAAGGTTTCACAAATCATGTCGGCGGTGGGATCGGCCAAATTGTCTTTCAACACTCGAATGGCCCGCCCGAAATCCGTCGACAACATCCATTCGCGATGTGAGGCTTCGAAGGCCACTTGCATGGGACCCGTCGGCGCCTTCTTGCCTACTTCGAACAGGGCGACTGGAATGGAACGACCCAGCGAACCGGTTTGCAAACGCAACTCTTCGATCAACAATGGCCACGAATCGCGAGCCTGTTCGCGTAACTTGCGACGTCGTCCGCGGAACATACCAACCGGTGCTGTTGCGCAGAGTAGTCCGGCGATGGCCGAAGAGAAAACGCCCGCAAACAGCAACCACGCAAACATCGCAACGCCGAAGATTACGGCGAATTCCACCACGATGAATTCGTTCAACGTAACCTCAGCCATGCCTGCTTGGGCCATCCAATCTGCAGCCTTGCGCCCCGAAGATTTCTTGCCGGTATTGGTGAAGGGTAGATGCCGCCGGCCATGGGCGAGCGCGCTGTACAGTAGGTAGGTGCCAGCAAGGGCGAGAAGGGTAACGAGGGCGATCATCGCAGTGCACCGATGTGAGTAGGAACGGAACCAAAGCCGGAAAGTACCTTCTGCTCTTCCAACTTGGGTGCACGATTCAAAATCGAAACGATATCTACGCCTACCATTTCCGCGGCGCGGGTGATGCGCACCGGAATGTTGCCCGTCCAACACAACGGACCGTCTGGCCGGGCTCGTTTGAACAATTCGGTGATGGTGAACGCCGTGGCTTCGTTGCCGGTTTGCTGTTCTTCAACCGCAATGATTTCTGTAACACGCATTCCATAGGGCGTGCGGGCGCAGTGAATCACGATATCGACGGCTTCGCTAATCAACGCATTCAGCGCGCTCATGGGTAGTTCAGAACTGACGTCGGCCAGCAGGGCAATGAAACGCAAACGAGTAAGGGCTTGGCGGGCCGAGCCAGCGTGCAGCGTGGTGAACCCCTTCACGCCAGAAGACAGCGTGAGCAGCAGCGGCAAGGCCTCGCGGTCCCGTACTTCGCCCACGATGGCAATATCAGGCGCCATACGCAAGAAGCCGGCCACCAAACGTCGGAGGTCAACCTCCCTACGATCGGATCGTGAAGGCCGGGTTTGCATGGAAGCCACATTGGCTAGAGGTACGTCGGCTTCGAAGACTTCTTCGGCAATCACCACACGTAACGTGGGATCAAGTTCGGCCGCACAACACGACAACATGGTGGTTTTACCAGAACCGGGAGCGCCAGCAAAAATGATGGTGGTCTTCGCCTTGATGCACGCCCGCAAAAACTGCGCGGCTTCAGTGCCGAGCATTTCCCGGTCAACCAGTTCATCGAGCGACGTAACCGAGACGCCAGTGAACTTACGAATATTGACGAGGGTGTGACCATCACGGCCAATATCGCCGTGGACGATATGTAAGCGCGCGCCACTATCGAGTTGGGCGTCTTGGAGGCCTTCGGAGGGATCGAGCTTGCGGTGAGCGGTGCCGGCATCATCAAGAATTTTGGTAAGCGTACGGGTTACATGGTCATCATCATGGAACACTTCATCGTGGTAGCCAGCCGCCGCTGAGTGGCGCTTTACGAAGATGCTAGTTGGTCCGTTGATCATGACCTCATAGACATCATCATCTTCGAGGAGCTCTTCGAGCGGCCCGTAACCCACCAAATTGCGCATGGCTCGCTCGGCCAAAACATCTGCCTCGGAAAGATCGTGCGGGCGAAGTCCCTGTTGGAACCCCAGGCGCCAACGGTCGATCTCCTCGATCACCATGACCCGCAACCGTGCCCTGCCCTCGTTATTGGCCGTTTCCAGGCCGACGGCTTTGGCTCGATCCTGCACTAACTCTTCAATGATAGCCAACGGGGATCGAAGCTCTTCTGTCTGAACAGTGGTGGCTTGCTTTGAGGTGTACGTAGCCATGTCAGCTTGCTACTTCTTGGTTGGTCTTGAGAAACCCTGTGCGCATACGTTGCCAAGGACTGCCTGAAGCTTTAGGTGCCAATGGTGAATTGATACGAGCATGCAGAAACGCCTGAAGCGGATCGCTCAGTGCGCTGGGTAACGGAGCCACGGCCCGGACCGCTTCATCTACTTGGGCGAAGGGGAGAAACAGTGGGGGAGCGGTAGCGGTCGCCGTGCCCGATCCACCAAGGAGCTCATAGAGCGCAGCACTGTAAGCGGCTCGGGCTTTAGGGCTATTCGGTGCCTGATTAATGATGGGCTGAATCACCGAATCAGTAACGCCAAAATCGCGAAGATCGCCGATCACTCGGGTAAGGGTATGAAGTCCCTTGAGCGAAGCATGGCCCACTGCCAGCACGGTGTCGGCACCTAGAACCGCGGTACGGGCCAACACGTTGCGTTCCTCCATGTCCATGGAACCGGTTTCGCTTTCGCCGTCAAACTCGGCATCGGCATCGACTACAACCACGCCGTAACAAGCTGCGAGATTCTTGAATGCGGTGGCAGCGGCTGTCGGGCGAATGGCAGTCCAAAACCGTCGACGACGAAGACCGAGCAGGAGGTCATAGTTTCGACCGTTGATGGCAAAACACAACTGGCGAAGCTGCTCAGCATCAAGCGTTGAAGTGCGATGAGCGTCGACCAGTTCCTGCACTCCCGGTGTGACCACTTGGGTGTCGTGCAGCATGGCCAGTTCCGCGCGTAGGCAAAAATCCGCAAGCACTACGTTCCCATAATAACCGTCCGCACCGGCTGCTTGGGCGACGGCCATAGCTACCGTTGAGGTTCCAACTCCGCCTCCGCCAACGATGGAGATGACGTGACCGCGAATGGGAGAATCGCCAGATTCAGCGTAGAGACTGGCGTCTTCGGTATGTGTACGTGGAATGAGCCGCGCGGTTCCGGCCAAGAGATCAAGAAGTTTGCCTGGACCAAAGGTTGGATCGAGCACGGCATCGGCGCCCGCTTGTTCCCAATCCACGGTGATCCGCGGGTCACGCACCACAATTACCAGTGCACCCGTCGAGCCCGCCTGGGAAAGCAAATCGCGATCAATACCGGGAAGTCCACCGTCAATCAGCACCGCCGAGAACGAACGGCCGGAGCGGACGCGAGCTAGCAAATCTTCAGGGCCCACACACTTCACAAACTCGGCGGGAATCGCACCAGCGTTCGACCAACGCGAAACATCAGGAAACCACGTGGCTCTGGGCCGGGCCATGCCCGCAAGCACATAACGGGCATCGCTCATGAAGGGTTCTCAGGACTGGTTGGTGCGGGCGATGGATTTGAATCCAGTGACGGATCTGCTGTGGGCGTCGCGGCGTTGGCCCCATTCGCAGCCCCATCCGCAGAGCCAGCGCTGGCTAGTGAATCGGTGTTGGACTGCGCGCCGCTTGGGTTGTCGGCCGGTGTCTTTGCTGTTTTGGTCGCTGGATTTGCTGCTGCTTTGTTGTCGTTGACTAATTGTGGGGCTGCTGCATCGACGCCGCGAACCACCGTGAGCTTTTGATTGTCCAAAGCATTTTGCATGCGAAAGACCTCTGCTTGGCTGTTGAGCGCCAACAGGAGGGACACAGAGCCGCGAAAGGGGTTTGGGTCGGTACGATCCATGGCGATAATAAGTGCACTTGGATTTACTACCTCGGTAACCGACTGACCATCCTTGCTGACCGTCCCAAGAATCTGTACGCGCTCACCCACTCGAAAGAACCCTCCTGCAGCACGAATGGATTCGATGGTGAAGCTCCACTCGAAGCTTCCCGCACCCCCGCTTCGGTTGGCTAGGTTGCTGGCTTGGAGGAGTTCGCCTTGCTGGATTGGGCCAAGGAGGAAAGCGTTTTGTAGCTGCGCAAAGCTCGTAAAGGCGCGAGCAGCCACTTGCGGTGGAAGGGTTATAGCTTCTTCGCGTAAATCAGCGGCCAACAAAGGTGCCCCGGGCTTCATCTCATGTACGGCAACTAGATACTTTGTGGTCGGCGGTTGTTGCGCTTGTCGATAGGCCACAAAGGTCAACAGAGCAGCGAGTACACAGAGAAGCGCTCCCACGGCCGCACGGGCACTGGGTAGTACCGGGGCTTTGGCGGCAACCCGTTTGGCTGGCTTGCTTGACCGACGCTCAGTGGCCGCTTCCACGTTGCTTTCACTCATGGTGGTGGCCTATCACGAAATGCGATGAAACATCATGGGAATTGCACCTGTTTAAGATTCGATCGGGTAGGATTTTGGTCATGGCTTCCTCAGACCTCCGCTGGCTGTCGACCAACGATGCGGCCAGCCGTCTCGGGGTGTCGTTACGTACCTTGTACAAGTTCATCGATGAGGGGCAGCTACCTGCATACAAGTTCGGCCGGGTCATCCGGTTGCAGGAACAAGAGGTTGACACCTTCATCGCCAGCGCCCGCATCGAGCCCGGCACGCTTGAGCATCTGTATCCCGAGGCCAAAACCGTCGACATTGACTGAATTGATTTTGACTGAGCGTTAACCGGCATGAACAACCACCTCGGCGGCGGCGAGCACGGGGATCATGGTAGAAACCGGTCGGTGCTCGTGGGTGGCCGAATCGAGGCTCCGCAGGGTAAGTACGTCGCTGCCCACAGCAATAAGCGTGCCGTGCACCACCCGGCCGGAGCGCGTGGTTACAGAAACGGTGGGTCGATCGGCGCAAAGCCCAAAAAGCAGTTCGTGGAACGTGGCCCCCTCGCTGGTGCCAACCCCGGTTGCACTCGGACGTCCGGCGCCGGTGAGGGCTTCGATCACTTCGAGGCGAATATAGAGCCGCGTTTCGTCGCCACGGCGCGTAACTACAGCGTCGGGGCCCACGGCATCGATAACAACTCGGTGATTTTGGCCAGTGGTCGTGCACAATCCAACAGATTTCCGTTGCTCGGCGAGGTCAATAAGCGTGCCAACCCAGGTGGCTTCTTCTTCATCGACCTGGCGTGACCATCGCTGTGCGCTCCGGTTTGACGATCGCTCATCGACGGTCGATTCATCGAGCATTTCCGTGAGTTCGTCTGTGGGCAACACCCGTTCCAAACCATTACGTAAATCGATCAACGACCCACGGACGCTGTCGGCCTCGAAGTTGGGCCTTTGGCTCATTCGGTTGTTTGATGTTGCCCCTGCCGCCATGGCTTTGCACGTTATTTCTTTGATTCAGCGCTTCCAAGGGTCAAATGACCTATTTTTCACAACTGAACCTGAACTCGAATCAATTGCCGCTCGGACGCTAACCAGTTTTAGTGATGCTTTGCAAAGAATTT
>JAYTWN010000260.1:0-12263 GCA_043743435.1 Acidimicrobiia bacterium | reverse complement strand
GCAAAGCAGTTCGCCAGTCTGCCTGCCGGGTCTGAATGCTGCGGGCCGTGCTTCACTCCTGATCAAAAGAGCCTGTTCGTGGCGGTTCAACATCCTGGCGAAGACGGAACGTTCTTTCGCGCTGGTGACCCAACTGCCAATACTCAAAGCGCGTGGCCTGATGGTGCAAACACCGTCCCTCGGCCCGCAACCGTCGTGGTTCGCCACTCCGGCGGAAAGACGATTGGGTCCTAATCCAATTGCGGTTACCAAGTAGGTAGGTCGACCGGGGAAGTAAACCGGCTGGACCAGTCAACACAAACTTCAAAGAAGGGCCCGCTCTCAACGAGCGGGCCCTTTTCGATTCTGAGGTTTGAATACCTTGTTAGCCCTTTATTGCAGATCGAGTAGTTCTGAACCTTCGAAACGATCGATTGCGTCCTTGGTGAACAGCTCACCGTGAGCAGCAGAAGCCAAGGCACCGGTAAGGAAAAACCCAACTGGAAAAATCAGCACCATGAACACGAGCAGGGCGATCGCACCGATCATGGCTCGACAACTCCAGCCGCACCGGTGAACGCTGTGAACTCGATCTCAACGGTTGCGCCTAGCGCCATCGTAACGTTACCAACCGTTGACCGAGTGGGCCGGTGGCCATCGAACAGTTCGGCGTAGGCAGCGTTCATGGCTGGGAAATCAGCCATGTCGGCCAAAAAGCAGGTGCACTTCACGACGTGATTCAGTGAAGCTCCGGCCTTTTCGAGAAGCGCCGCGGCGTTGACAAAGATTTGGCGGACTTGAGCGTCAACGCCACCCTCAACTAGGGCACCGTCTTTAAGGCCAAGTTGACCGGCGAGATAAACAAAATCCCCGGCACGTAGTACCGGGGAATAAGGACCAACAGGTTTCGACATACTTACGAAGCTAATCGGGCCTCGCCAGCCAGTTCACCAATTTGGCGGATTTGCCTCTCAGCGGGAGGACAAAACGCCAACCTGGCATCAAATCAACTTCGCAACACGGGACCGGCCGAGCAACGCACCAGCAACATGCAACCGTGGATTGAGCCGACGAGCTTGCATCCAGCTTCAGCTGCCCAAATCGACAGCCAAAAAAGGAGATCAGCTGAAGGAATTGCCGCAACCACACGAACGCTGAGCATTCGGGTTGTCGATAGCAAAGCCGCCACCCTGAAGCGCATCTTTGTAATCAAGCGTTGCGCCCTTGAGCATGCCTGAGGACGCCGCGTCGACTACAACCTTGATGCCTTCGAACTCCTTCACAATGTCATCATCGGCAATGTCGGAATCGAAAAACATCTCGTAGGAGAAGCCGGAGCATCCACCTGGACGAACGGCTACGCGAAGGGCAAGCGAATCGTCACCTTCAGCGGCAATGAGAGATCCAACCTTGGCCGCAGCAGCCGACGTCACAATGATCGTCTCTACTTTCTTGCCAAGACCAATTTTTACGCCGGTAGGGGCTTCTTGCACGCTCATGGCGGACTCCTTCAAGGTTAAAGACACTGCATTTGGTGAAACTATGAGAAACAGCAACTGGCGTTCAACCAGTACACCTAATAACTGTACTGGCCAGCCGAACATTCCCCAACCAGAGGTTCGGTCGACACCGAACACCAATCCAACAAACCCGATGGACCAATCATTTCCGGCGGACCATCATGAGATCTTCACCGCATAGAGCCACAGACTGCCACAACGTTGAAACCGTCGAAGCATTTCTAGACCAGGGCGGAGTATGCCTCTCGTCCGGGCTGCCCACCACAGCTGACGCAAGTCACAGTTCGAGGAAGCGCCCTCCCGGTAGGCTCCTAGGCATGTCGATCGGCGAAAACACTCCTCACTCGTACGCCGAGCCCACAAGCACCACTCAACGGGTCGCGCTTGCAACGACAACGCTCTCAACCTCCGCTGTAGTCCCACCACCCACTGAAGCCGACGTCACCGCCATGTTACGCGGGGTTGTCGACCCGGAGCTCAATGTCGACATTGTTGAGTTAGGCATGGTGGAACGTATCGACGTGAGCCCCGATGGGTTTGTCGAAATCGTCATCGCACTTACCATTGCCGGATGCCCGCTCAAAGCGCAGATCAAAAATGATGCGGCGGCCCGAGTCCGCTCACTGCCTGGCGTTGCCGATCTGCACATCAGTTTCGGTGAACTCAATGCTGCGCAACGTAGCCAGGTCATGCAACGTGCTCGGCTGAAAGCCAGCCAAAACGCTCCGGAGACCGAGGTTTCTGCCACAACCCGGATCGTGGCCATTGCGTCGGGAAAAGGTGGGGTTGGGAAGTCGTCGGTCACGTGCAACCTGGCTGCGGCACTGGCGGCCCGTGGTTTCACCGTTGGTGTGCTTGACGCTGACATCTGGGGCTTCTCCGTGCCCCGCATGCTCGGCGTAGACCTACGGCTGTCCTCACGAGGCGGCCTCATCGATCCGGCAGAACGCATCGTGCCTGGTCTGAGCGGCGGTCCCGATGGTCTGCTCAAAGTGGTCTCGATGGGCCTCGTGGTTGACGACGAAGACAAGGCCATCATGTGGCGCGGGCTGATGTTGGCCAAAGCGGTGGAAGAGTTCCTCACCAAAGTGCGTTGGGGCGACATGGATTATCTACTGATCGACATGCCCCCCGGCACCGGTGACGTACAGATGGCGCTGGCTCGTTTGTTACCTCGGGCCGAAATGCTCATCGTCACCACCCCTGCGTTAGCCGCGCAAAAGGTCGCGGTCCGTGTCGCGGACATGGCCCGGCGAAGTTACCTTCGAGTGGCCGGCGTGATCGAAAACATGTCGACATTTACCGATTCCGTTGGCGTGGAACATGCACTGTTTGGCGTTGGCGGCGGAAGTCGTTTGGCCGCAGAAACCAATACGCCGTTGTTGGCCCAGTTGCCTATTGCTACGAGTGTTTCTTTCGGGGGCGACGAAGGTGAACCAGCTGCTCTTTCCGACGCGGATTCTCCGGTTGGCCGGGCATACGCCGCACTGGCGGAGCGTTTAGTGGCCGAGATCGTGCCGCCCATCAACATGGAAGGCTGCTCCGCTCGGTTGCTCAAGGCCCTTGAAGCACTAGCTCCAATGGACCACGTAACCAAAGGCGTTTAACCAAAGGCATTTAACCAAAGGCATTTAGCCATTAGACGTTTCACCAGTAGGCGTTTAGCCAAAGGCATGGAAACCAACGGCGTTTGCCAACACCTTTAGCTCACCCGTCGAGTGCTCATGCCGGGGAGTGCACCAACTTTGGTGACCTTGCGACTTAACAACACGATTCCCGCACCCAACGAAACCAGGATCAGCACAAGGGCCGGGATCAGGGTGAGCGGATTGACCGAGAAGCTCGCTCCAACACCTAAACCACCGCTCCAGACCACCCGTAACGCAAGCACAAACGCGCAAGCGATACCTACGAGCACGCCCGGACCAACTAGGGCCAACAGTTCCGAGCGAACAATTCCCGTCGCCACGCTTGGATCGGCACCAATGGCGCGAAGGGATGCGAACGCCGAGGCCCTGTCGGCATTGATTTGGGCTCGGGAGGCAACGAAACTCCACAGGGCGACAAGTCCGATCAGACCGGCTAACCATTGCAGCAGACCCAGGGTGCGACGCACAGAAGCAGTTGAGGAATCCAGACGAGCGGTGAGTGACTCATAGCGGACACCTTCGTTCGCTAGCTCCCGCGACAGTGAGGCGATATCGAGTCGTCGATCGGTTTGAGGGCGAACAAAAAGTCGATTTGGGGTGGGTGCACCAACAAAGAGTGATTGGGCGATTCTTGTTCCCACTACCACTGAGCCCATCCCCGGAAGCGCCCTCGCCACACCAAGAATCGGCGACGAAACGCTTCGCCCGGTCGCACCATCCATAAGCGAAACTTCATCACCAACACGGACACTTCGCTTGACTAGGGAACCGTCGACCAGTGCATCAGCAGATACCACAACACCATCACCGGAAACCACCCGGTCCCACACCGCTTGGGTATCTGGAAGGGAAGGAACACGAGCATCAAGGGACGGCGCTGCGGTTTCAACGAAAGAAAAATCGATAACAGAAAGCTCTGCTCCCACCATGGGCAACGAACCAATGGAACCAGTTACCCCAAGCACAGCAACGGGAGATGCTGCGCCAAAACGTTCCACCACAAGCTTGCTCTCGGCCATATGTGCGGTATCTGGCGGAGCAATAACCCCAGACCATCCACCTTTGGACGAACCATTGGGTACTGCCGTAGCCAGCGATGAGCGAAGCAACACCGTGGACAAAAGTGATGCGGTAAGTAAACTTACGATAACTCGAACGCCGTTTGAACGCGAAGGCGGACGCCGAAGAAACGCAGCACTTACCACTCGACGCACGACCTTGGAACCCCGTCGGCGTAACAGTACAAAGTCTGATCCGGGAAGAATCGAAGAGCCGCGTTTGTCAGGAAGCAGCTCACGCGGAACCATGCGCTGACCTTGTTCGACGGGCTCGTTGACCAAAAAAGTAAGTCGTCCGCGTAATCCTGTCAACACCGATTGCAGAGGAGAACCACCCGAAGCCAAGCGGAGTTGGGGCCCAGCAGGTTGAAATTGAGTACCCCAACGAGAAAGCAGCGCCACACCGGCAAAGGCCAGCAACAGCGTCTGCAGCAACACCGATCCGGTATCCATCCGTTTGAACACCGTCGACCAAGCAAACGGGCCGATCAGCGCCACGGCCCCAACAATTCCACCGACCACGATTCGAGACGGGAACACAGGAGCAACACGGCGGAGACCGGCAAACACGACAACACCAAAGGTCCCCAGCGCAACCAACAACGGGAAAGGTGAGAGCGATCGGACCCCATGAATCAACGTCCACAAACCAAACAGTGCCATCGGAGCGAGGCCAAAAACGCCAGCAACCACACGGCGACGGGAACGAACTCGATGTTGATCTCGTGGAGACCCGAAACGCTTACGCGATCCATGCGAAACACTGCCCAGCGACGCCGCAAAGAATGCTGCGGTTATGGTCAACACTATGGCGCTAAACCCGGCGGCGAAGCCCGACACACCGGCGATACGGGACACTTTGGGGGCAAGATCGCTGAATCCAGTGCCACTCGAACCTGAGCTGGCAGGAAAGGCAATCCAGGCAAAGAACGTTCCCAGCAGCGCACCGAGCAGAGCGGAAAGAAAACTAAGAATCCAAGCTTCCAAAGCGAAAAATCCGAGCAACTCACTGCGCACAAAACCCAGTGCACGGAGTGTGTTGACCTCGCTTTGGCGAGCCCATGAGAACGCCAGACACGATCCAAGCAACACCGCGCCAACGGCAAAGCTCAACAACATGGTCAGTAGTCGCACCAATCGCAGCAGAGGAAGATTGACTTTGTTGGCCTTGTCGAACAGATCTTGTTTCCGAGCCACCACTAAGGCATCAACAAGTGACGTGGCGGCCGGCATTTCGTTTCCGGTTTCGCTTGGTATTTCGCTTCGTGTTTCGCCTCCGGTTTTGCCTTGCAGCAGATCGCGGAGCCCATTGGTAACGGCCGTTGAGGACCGTAAACCTTCGCGCACGCCCCCCTTGTTGGAGAGAGCTATGCCGTAGCTCAAAACACCTGGGTCGGTTGCGGTGGCAACCAGCGTCCCTGGCGCCACAAACACCACAAGCGGATGCGCCTCGCCAGAAAGTGACAACGCGGCGAGGCCTCGGCGTTCCAGAACACCGCCAACCTGTACATCGAGCGAGCCTCCACCCACTCCGAGACGAACCGGTTTGGATCGATCAATGGCAAAACGTTGGGCCACGTCGGCGCCAAGCAGCAGACCCTTTCCATCGAGTGCAACCGCCCCGGCGAAGCCTGTATCCGCAGGGACACCACCAAAGGTTGAAGCATTCACGACGTCTAGTTCGATGGCCGTCGCCCGCAAGGTCTTCACGCCTTGTTCAAGCAGAACCGGAGCGGACACAAACGCCAACTGCCCATCAATCCTGCGAGTCCAACCGTTTGGTGCCGGGGTGCTGAGGGTGAGTTCCGTCGTTGCTGTGGTGTCGGTGATCAGTTGCTGTACACGGGCTCGGTCCGCTGCAGACGAGGTAAAGATCAGTTCATCGACCGGTCCAAGTGTGGCTGCAGCAGCACCGTTGGCTGAGGCTTTGTATCCGGCATCAAGTTGCCACGAAGCGGTAAGTGCGGTGGTAGCTAACAACCCACAGATTGCCAGAAGCAAACTTTGGGTTTTTCGTCGTACCAAGCTGCGCAGCACTAGGCGTCGGGTGAGGGGTCTTGTTGCCCCAACCAAGACAATAGGAATGGTGGCGGCGATCACCAGCGCTAGGCGATTGATGCCTCCGCTTCCTGGATTCGACCATGCTCGCCAAAGCAGAAGCCCCAGAAGGTCGATCCCCAACACCATGAGCAATGTGGACCGAAACGGTGACACGAGTCCCAGCTCGGAAGCTTCGCCCTGTGCCTGCTCATCTTTTCGCTGCTCCTGTTTTCGCTGGCTTCGTTTCGCCTGCTTGCTCTCTCCGCGACGACCGACTTTTCCCTGGTCGTCGCTACCAGAACCGTCTTGTTCGGCCTTGGTTCTTCGGGCTTGCTTTGCTCGGTCCCGCGGTCCCTGCATGGGCTCTGCTGGCAAAACGTTCGATGCGGGCGACTTCCTAAATGTCTGTGCACTTATCAGCCCGCCTTCGACAAGTCCGCCTTCGACAAGTTCGTTTTCGATAGGGCGCTTCAGGGTGAGATTCATGGCCTCGTGGCGTTCAAGACCCCACCGGCGCGAAGACCCGCGGGGCTGAGGCCCTCACTAAGGAGTCGGCCGTCTCGCAACTCCAAACAACGGTGAGCCAACGACGCGATCGACCGATCGTGGGTGACCATGACAATGGTCAAGCCATCAGCGTTCAGTTCGCGCAACAAGTGCATGATGGCCTCGGTAGATTCTGGATCAAGGTTTCCGGTCGGTTCGTCGGCCCACAAAAGCTTAGGCTCCCCAACAAGGGCGCGAGCAATGGTCACTCGTTGTTGCTCGCCACCGGAAAGGTCGTCGGGAAGGTGATTGGCGCGCTTCGCCATCCCTACCAAGCTAAGAGCAGCAAATGCCTCCTCGCGTGCTTCGCTAGGACTCCAGCCGTTCAACAGAAGTGGAACTTCAACGTTCTCAACCGCGGTCAGCACACCGAGAAGGTTGTACGACTGAAACACAAAACCCATGGCCGACGAGCGATGCCTTGTTCGTTCTCCATCACTCAAAAGGGCAACGTCGTATCCATCGATGATGATTTGGCCAGAGTCCGGATTGTCGAAACCCGCGAGGCAATTCAACAGTGTGGTCTTGCCCGATCCCGATGGGCCGGTGATAACCACAAACTCACCAGAGGCAATAGTGAGCGAAACATCATTCAGTGCACTTACGATCTTTGCGTTATTGCGAAAATCCTTCTTCAGACTCGCAGCGCTGACAACAACGGGTGCGTCATCGGCCAGGGGTGGAAGCGGTTGAGCCCAACTCGGCATTTCTCCGGCGAAAATCTGCGGGTTCAGCGGAGCCCGAGTTACTGCCTCGTAGGTCTGCTGAGAAAGGCGGAAACTGTTCGATGCGGTGTCCCCAACGTCAGCTCGCCAACCCACATACAGTGCGTCGCCGCCTATTTGTTGTGCGAGCTCATTGGACAGGGCCCGAGCCGCGCCGGGTGTAGCGGCTGATGCGGAAGTTGGTGTGGCCGTTGGTGTGGACCGTGACGCGGTTGCCATTGCGATTGCCCCGGGAGCACCACTGGAGTGCTGTCCACCAGCGAGATTCGGATTCAACGTGTTTGGTTGTGATTCCGCTGGCTGGGCAGCTTGGCGCGCTGAAGGCGAGAGGATGACGGCCGGTGCGGGGTCTGATGGCAAACCAATGGGTGCCAGTGTTGACGGTGATGCGCTTTGCTGCTCGTAGCCAACAGGCTGTGACGGGGTGCTTTGCTGCTGAACTACCGGGAGGCCTGGAAACGATTGAACCGGTGCAAGCCCTACCGGAGGCGCCAGAGCAGCAGCCATGCCGGGCGCTAATCCAGCCCGTGGGAGTCCAAAAAGAGATGCTGGTAGGGGAAGCGGCGAGGGGACTAGGGAGGCCGGTGAGAGAACCGTAGGTGCACTTGCTAACGCGGCGGCCATAAACGGAGGCACAGAAGCGGGGGCCGACAGGGGGAAAGTAACCGGCGATGCTGGAGTTGGAGTTGGAGTTGGAGTCGAGATTGACGTCGAGGGCAGTGAGAATACTGACGGCTGAGGTACTGGCATTTGTGGACCAGTTGGTGCTGCTTCTTGCGAAGCAGTAGGCGCGCTGAACACCGCATGTGGTGCGGGTGAAGGTGTTGAGATTGTTTCCCTGTCATCCGCTGGTTTGATTGTCGGTGTCGCAGCGATGGTGACCACGGCCGACAGCTTTGGTTTCGATGGGGCAGGAGCGGGTTTGAGGATGGACAGAAGCGGTGACTGTATTGGTTTGGGGCCATCGGCCTTGGTGTTCGATACAGCTGACAATCCGCCATGAGGGGCAGCTGAAGGCGGAGCGGTGAACGGAATCGAACCAGGCGAATCAACCACAGGCCTGGGTAATGAATCGGTGGTTGCAACTGCGTTTCGCTCAGCTTCCCCAAGTTCAATCAGCGACGAAAACCGGGGAGGAGCGGTAGCGGGGAGCACACGTGGCGCGTTCGTCGAAGCACTTGGTGGCGTGGGGTCCTGCGGTGTTTCCCGCGCTTGAGTAAGGCTGAACTGGTCCGGTTGAGCTTGGTTTTTCTGAGCCTGGGGCCTGTGCGCACCAGCATGGCGAGGCTGATGAACCTGATGAGCCTGATGAACTCCTACGTTGTGAGTTTCCTGAACGGGAGCCGCTTGCTGTACGACCGCCGAGGAACCTTGGCCGGCAACCTTGGAGACAGACGAAGAACCAACGCCTTTCCGAGTGAGAAGCGGGGGTGCAGGTGCAACGACAAGGGTTGGCGCACGTTGGGCTCTGGAGCGGGAGCCACTCGCTGAGCCCTCTGGTGCAGCCCCGACCGCTGATGACGGAGTTGTCTGGTTTGGATCTTGGCGTGTCCAAGCGTCACGTGACAGTGTTCGCAGCCAATCGGAAACAGCGTCGTCACTTCGATTCGCTGGTGCAGCCTCGTTCGGCGAGTGGCGGCCGGTGGTACCGTCGGCATCAAGGACCACGAATCCCGCAACCAGCGCATCGTTGCGTGACAGGGGAACGGTGGCCTTTACGCCAGCCACAAGAACCTCGGTTTGCCGCATGGATTGCGAAGCGGAAGCGGTATCGGACTCGTTGTTTTGACCGGCCATCGCTCGAACTTCTGGGTCATCACGCCATGCCGGTTCAACGGGATCGAAACCTGCGTCAGGCGCGCTCGTCCAAGAGCTAGCCGGAAGTGAGTCTGGAACCACGCGACAATCATCGACCAGAGGGGACGGTACCTTGACGGCCAATTCCCGACTTTTGTACGAGGCGAACAAAACTGAACGCCGTTGCACCTCATTGCACCTCATTGGGTCGATGTGGCCATTCTCCGCTACGAATCAGAAGCGGGAACGATTCCTTCACGTTGTAAACAATGAGCAAAGGACCCAACCCCGCGAAGACGTTCGAGCGTTTTCCTGGTGGGAAAGATGAGCAGAAGTTCGCCGGCATCGGCTGCGGCCAGAGCACTCGTTGGGGTCATCCAGCGACTGTCAATCAGTTCGCTTCCGTCTTCAAGCGCTTCTTGACCAAGCGGTGCAGCGGCGATGAAGAAGCGGGTGTCGAAACGTCGAGGCGGACCGGCAGGAGTAACCCACCGTCCGAAGGGAACAATTGCCGACAAATTGGGCGTGATGGAGTGCTCCGCCAGAGCCTGAGCGAACGGAACCTGCCCGCGATGGACTTGCTTTCGAAGCTCAACGAGAGGTTGGGGAATCGTCGCGAGCCGACTACCGTGCTGGAGGCAAGCGGGAAGGAGACCAGCTTCTTCAAAACACTCCCGGAGCGAAGCAATCTTCGCCGCAGATTCCTCAGCGCAAGATTGATCACTCCGTTCCGCGGGACCGCTTGGCTCGTTGGTAAGTGCCTGTGCCAGGTGGTGGTCGGCGGCGTCGATCGCCCCTCCGGCAAACACGAATGCGCCCGGGACAAAACTGGCGCTCAGGCTTCGCTGAAGGAGAAGAACCGAAACCTCACCAGAGGGCCCTGCCGCATTTGATCCAGATGCATCGCGGATAACCACCAAGGTGGCAGCACTGCGGATCGCCACGTCTCGGGGGTCAAAATCCTCACTCCTGACCATCGACACGCACTACATCGTGGCCTAAGGGGAGACCGAAGCCCAATTTGGCGCAAGAAGGCGGGTGGGCTGCACGGTTTTTGACCATGTCGAAGCTAGCGTCTTGACCATGACCGCCAGCGATGACAGTGATTGGTTGGCCAACGCAGCGGCCGAGCCGGATTGGGCGGCAGCGATCGGGACCGCGAATTCTTCGCCTAACGCCAGCAAGAATGCCGGGCCGAACGAATCGGTGCGCCAAGTTTCCTCTGGTGGACTCGACGCTCCCCACCCTCAAAGGCCGGACTCGGGACAAACCTTGAAAAGTCCGACTCCTGCGACTCCTCAAAGCGCAAAAGTCCCGAATGCGCCGGATGCTCCTGGCAACCAAAAGGAGCTATCACATCCAAAGCTGAGTCGGCGGCAACGCAAGGCCCCGGGGAAGGCGCGGGCCAAGCGACGACCCAAGCCAAAGATGCGTTTGCTTCCTCGCTCGGTTTTGGGCATGTCGATGTTGATTCTTGCCGCAGGAATCGGTGCCGCCATGAGTGGCACGGGCCTGTACATGAACTATGCGTACCGACGTGATGTTTCCGACGCGCAGGTGAAGGGTTTGCGCACCACCATTTCCAAAGGTGTGGAAGCCGTGAATGCGGAAGGAACCAACGCTCGTTTCCGTATTCAGCAGGAGTTGGAACCTCTTCTTCGTCAAGCGGCAATTGGCGACACGTTGGTGCAAATTTTGCGTGATGCGCAACCGTCATTGTGGTCGGTCCGCACCTTTGATGAAGCAGGTCAGGCCACCGTGGGGACGGCCTTTGTGGTTGCCTCTGATGCAGAAAAGTCTTTTTTGCTTACGTCTTTGGCTGTAGTTCGGGCATCGATCGTGCGACCCGGTCCGGAGATCTTGCTGCAGCAGGACAAGACCCAGGCCAGAGCGACGTTGTGGAGTTGGCAGGAGGATAAAGACATTGCGTTGTTGATCTTGCAAACGGGGAATCTGCCAAAGATTCAATGGGCTAAAAGCGATAGCACCAAGGTCGGCACGCAGGTATTTGCTGTCTCGGGTTTTGGGACCGCCGGTGGCGCTGTCACCAACGGGTTTATTGCCGACGTGAGTAGTTCTGGCGTGCAACACTCAGCTGCGTTGGGCACAGCGTTTCGGGGCGGGCCCTTGCTCGATGGCACCGGCAAAGTGGTTGCGGTGCTGTCGAAAACCTATTCGCCGTTTGGGTTTACTTCTGATGGAGTGTGGTTTGCTCCGCCAGTTACTGCTGCGTGCGACAAGGTTTTGAAATGTCCCAATGGTCAGGTGACCGGCGCTGGGCCCGAGCAACGAAGTGCAGCTCCACCCGCGGTGGCACCGATTCCGACCGCCGTGCCAACCGCGACTTCGGCTCCTGCAACGACGGTCGTTCCTTAGCGCTGCTACTTTCACCGATATCCACAGCATGCGGGCGGAATTCGGTCGCTAGTGCATGTTCTCGAAGTTTGGGCGCGTGCGCCCTTCTTGTGAAAATATTCAGTCAGCTGGAGAAACGCACATCGGACACACGCGCCCAAACTGCGATTCACTGCACTACGAGATGAGGGAGACCCGTCGGTCCATTTCGTCGCGATAGATCTCTACGCGGTTCCGGCCACCAGTTTTCGCTCGGTACATGGCGATGTCGGCTTTGCGGAGAAGTGCTCCGGCATCGAGGGTACGGTCGTGGCTGGCGTTAGCGATCACCAAACCAACGCTGCCTGAAACCAACAAATCGGCATCGCCAACGCGGACGGGTTGCCGGAGGACTTCTAAGACTCGATCAGCCACGATGCGGGCATTGACTTCATCGGTAGCCGTTTCGGCCACGATCACAAACTCGTCACCGCCGAGGCGGGCTACGGAATCGGCGTCGCGCATGGTGTCAACGAGGCGTTGTGAAATGACTTGAAGCAGTTCGTCTCCAGCAGCGTGTCCGAGGGTGTCATTCACCTGTTTGAAGCCGTCAAG
>JAYTWN010000259.1:0-3432 GCA_043743435.1 Acidimicrobiia bacterium | reverse complement strand
GGCGCTGCCCTGGATTTGGTGCGAGCCGCTTACGCCGACCGACCAGACCTCGTGATCCAAACCGAGATTGACCACCTTGACCAGCTTGACGAAGCACTCGACCATGGCGCTCACCAGATTTTGCTCGACAACATGAGCCCAGCCCTTATGGCCGAAGCCGTTGTTCGCACGAAAGCGAAGGCTCCGGGGGTACTGCTTGAAGCTAGCGGCGGGCTCACACTGGATACGGCTGGGGCGGTCGCTGCTTCAGGTGTTGACTACATCTCTGTTGGAGGGCTCACGCATTCGGCCCCCATCCTGGACATCGCCCTCGACTTCAAACGTTGATGTTGCGCCTTGCTCTGCCGCTCAAAAGGAACGTTTGTTTCTAGAAATCACCGAAACCATGTTGCTGACAACAACCAACAAGTCCGGTCAACCGTGAATGTACTCCGTGCACTGGTATTCGTATTGCTATCGATGACTTCGGCACTGGCTACTCATCAGTAGACCGGATTTCGGGGGCTTTACTGTCGAGGATCCACCTTAGAGAGGTGACCTGAAACCACGAAGTTCGCGTCCGAAAATGTCTATGCGCTTAGCCTCCGACACTGTCCTCGATGATCTTTCGAATATGGGGCCACGCAGCGATAAATCCCGCATGAAGCGGCAACTGCTCAACGTCACTAAGGGTGAGCCAGGCCACGTCGTCGGTTTCAAAATTCAGCGAAGATCCGAATTGCTCGTTCACGGCAATGACCACTGTGGTGTACGTCCAATCTGTTGCGGGTACAAACGCGTATTCACCGATCACTCGGTGGTCGGCGGGCACGTCTCCAACTTCTTCCGACGCTTCACGCAACCCTCCCTCGTAGGGTGTTTCACCCTCATCAAGTGCCCCGCCGGCACAGGACCATGTGCCTCCTTCGTGGCTCATCGCTGAACGCTTTTGCAGCAATACCAACGGTCCATCAGCACCCGGTTGGCGTTGCACAAACACCGCGCCTGCTGCACCAAAGATTCCCCAACGAATATGGCCATCGGAACAGCGAAGAAACCCGTCACCGGACCGTCGATTTTTCATGCCCTAGTTTTGCTTACGCGGCAGTGCTTTGTGGGCATCTCCATGTTCTTCGTTCAGTAATCTGCTCAGCGATTTGCCTTAGCGATGGCCGGGGGCGAGGTAGAACCAAACGGGATGCGCAACGCCAGTGGCTTTGATGAGCTGTCTCGCGGCAAGGACGGATTTTCCTGCTTCAGTTTTTTCGAAGAACCAGGCTTCGGTTTGTCGTCCGCCAGGTTCTGGTCCAGTATTAGTTCCGGGGCCGCTTCCTCATAGTAAGCGCGAACATCATGTACGGCTTGCATAAGTCATGATCCGGCCAACGGGGTTTGAGTCCAGTCGTCACCGTTGGCTATACCGTGAATGACCGACAAGGCGTTTTCTCTCAGAGTCCGTTTACGACGACTTCGGCTCGGTAACCGTCGGGGTCGGTAAAAGCGAAGAATCGTTGTGAGCCGAAAACTCGAACGTCTCCGGTGGAGGCGCCTTCGGCAACCAACTTGCCCAGAAGTTCATCGAACGCCTCGGGGCTAGTAGCAAGAAACGACGCATGATCAAAGCGTGCAGTTCCGTAGAACACGGCGGCGGGCGGGGTCAACAACTCTGGAGCCGGAGGCAGGTCGACCTCGGTCGCTTGTAGCGTGGTTCCGTTAGGGAGTGGGATCAGCACAATCTTGCGACCATCGCCTCCGGTGAGCGGGAAACCGGGGAGCGGATCAAGGCCAAAGATCCGTTGGTAAAACTCGGTGAGTCGGTCGACGTTTGCTGAAGCAGTAGAAACGTGATCGAATCCGGTTACCAACGCTGCACTCATGGCTGTTCCTTTATTCTTTGGTTGTTCTTCGGTTGTCGTTGTTGTTGTTGTTGTTGTTGTTGCTCGCTACACCGACCGGCCATTCTTTCAACAGAACCGGATCTGCGCCATTCGGTTCCGCAAGATTTTGGCGACATACTTGACACCCATGGTCCCGTTCACGCTGAAGCAGATCGAGGAGGCGGTTCGGAGCTCCTTCGCCCTCGATACCTGCTCGTCCGATGACGTCAACGAATGGTCGCAAACCAATCGGTCTCGCGGGCATTGTGCGGTCGCGACGTTGGTGCTGCACGATTTCTTCGGCGGTGAATTGGTGTGTGCTGAGGTCCATGCTCATGGCGAACGATTCGGCTGGCACTGGTGGAATCGATTCGGCGGGTTCGATCTTGATCTTACCCGCGATCAGTTTGCGGCCCATGAGATCGTCGGCGTACCGTGGGCCACTGAGCGCCCCGAAGGCACTGATCACTTCTACGGAGCGCAGTACCTGCTGTTCCGGTCCCGGGTAGTCCAAGCCTTGACCGACGGCGTTGCCTAGTCAGTCCCTATGCCTCGACGGTGAGTCGAAACTTTGCGCACCCGCAAGAAGATTTGCGCTGTTGTACGGGGTGCGGGTGCGCAAAGTTTGGGTGGGTGCGCAAAGTTTGAGGACAGAACAACTGACGGTAAGGGCTTGATTCGACATTGAGGGCGGTTGCAGGCTCAAATAGTGCATGGCTTCTGATCTTTTCGACGAACTCCGCGATTTTCTTTCCAGTAACTGGGACCCTGAGCTCACGGTTGAGCAATGGTGGGAGCGGCTCGGGTTGGCTGGATGGGCGGCCCCGTCGTTGCCGGAAAACGCCTACGGACGCGGACTATCTCGTAGCGATTCGGTGCAGGTGCAGCAGATTATTGGCCAGCATGGTGCTCTTCCTGCCCCGGGTGGTCTTGGTTTGCTGCTCGCTGCACCAACGATTGCCACCCATGGCACCCAAGTGCAGATCGATCGGTTTGTGAAGGACATCGTTACGGGTAAGCGCGCCTGGTGTCAGTTGTTTAGCGAACCCGGAGCCGGATCGGATCTCGCTGGGTTGGGTTCACGCGCAGAGCTTGACGGTGATGAATGGATCGTTAACGGCCAGAAGGTGTGGACTTCGGGTGGACACGTTGCCGACATGGGCATGCTCATTGCGCGTACCAATTTCGAAGCTCCAAAGCATCAAGGCATTACGTATTTCGGCATCGATATGCACCAGCCCGGTATGGACATTCGTCCGCTCAAGGAAATGACCGGCCACGCCCTGTTCAACGAAGTGTTCATGAGCGATGCTCGGGTCGACAATGACTCGATGATAGGTGCACAGAACAATGGTTGGGCCGTTGCGAACTCCACGTTGATGTTCGAACGTGCGGGATTGGGTTCGGGTGGTTCGGGTGCCGTGAGCTTGGCGATTCCTGGAACTGTCGGTGGTCATCTTCCGAAGCGTGCTGGCGATTTTGTTCGGGCCAAGGCTCCAAAAGTGGCAAAAGCATCGGCGCCGGCATCGCCATCTGGTGGAACTGCTGAAACAGTCACCTCGGTTGCCGCTGCCCG
>JAYTWN010000258.1:0-4847 GCA_043743435.1 Acidimicrobiia bacterium | reverse complement strand
TACGTCTTGCCCGCAGTGGTGATGTGAAACGCCCCGCACTGCAACGCAATGAGTCCCTCGTGGACGAGTTGCTCCCGGCAGTCCACCATCCGAGCAATCTCTGCCCCGTAGGTTTTGGCGCGGGCGACCACATCATCGAGGTCTGGTTCATCAGGCTGGCCCAGGTCAGCGGTATAGGTACAAGGAATCGCCCCCTTCTCCCGCATCCACGCCACCGCCGCCGACGTATCCAAACCACCGGAGAAAGCAATCCCCACTCGTTCTCCAGCAGGAAGCGACATCAGCACATTCGACATGGGGATCAACGCTAGCGGCCACCACTCAACCAGCCCGACGAACTAGCGACATCATGAAAGGAATCTGGATATGCACCAAGTCGACTGGCGAGCGGGAACTACGATCCATTTGCAGTTCGGAGGCACTCAACGGGCCTCCGGCAGATTCTGAGGAAGTTAGGCCGTTCGATGAGTTCGAGCAACACGAGCAACACCGGTACCAACGGGAATAACGGGAACAACGGGAACTCTGGCAACGCCAGCAACATCGCCCACGCAGGCAACAGCGCCAATGCTGCCAATGCTGTGAATGGTGCTACCCAAAGCAACACGTTGTGGCACGGACGATTTGGTGATGGACCGGCTGCGGAGCTGATGGCCTTCACCGAAAGCTTGTCGTTCGACCGCAGAATTTGGCTCGATGACATCACGGGGTCCCGCGCCCACGTCAAAGGCTTAGCCCGAGCCGGAATTTTCGCCGAAGACGAACTCATCGCTGTACTCGAAGCGCTTGACGCCGTTGAAGCTGAACTACGGGCTGGAACCTTTGCCTTCGAAGCCCGGGACGAAGATATCCACACTGCCATTGAACGACGAGTCACCGAGATAGCGGGCGAAGCGGGCGGCCGGATGCATACCGGTCGCAGTCGAAACGATCAATGCGCCACCGATCTGCGATTGTTCACCAAACGCGAACTCGGTACGCTGGCGCAACGAGTGATGGGCCTTCAACAGGTCCTCCTCAACCGCGCCAACGCCGCCGGCAGCATCTACCTTCCCGGCTACACGCACCTGCAACGTGCCCAGCCAGTTCTGCTTTCGCACCACCTCCTCGCCCATGGTTGGGCCCTGGGCCGCGACCTGGAACGGCTCCTCGACACGCGTAAGCGGACAGATGTTTCGCCTCTCGGTGCCGGTGCGTTGGCCGGATCGTCGCTGCCTCTCGATCCCGATTCCGTCGCACGAGATCTCGGATTCGCGGCACGATTCGAAAACTCCCTCGACGCTGTGAGTGACCGTGATTACGTGGCCGAAAGCCTCTTTGCCATTGCGCTCTTGGGCGTGCACCTTTCCCGTATGGGCGAAGAAATCGTGCTGTGGACGTCGGAAGAATTCGGGTTCGCCAAGCTCCACGATGCCTATGCCACCGGATCGTCGATGATGCCGCAAAAGAAAAACCCCGATATCGCCGAACTCTCCCGTGGAAAAGCCGGACGGCTCATCGGCAATCTCACCGGTCTCCTGGCCACCCTAAAGAGCCTTCCGCTCGCTTATAACCGCGACCTACAGGAAGACAAAGAACCGCTCTTCGATTCACTTGATCAGGTGAGCCGCGCCCTGTCCGCCCTCAGCGGCTTGTACGACACCATCGTGTTCGACCAAGTCAGGATGCAAGCTGCCGCCGATTCCCCCTTCGTCGCCGCCACCGACCTGGCCGAGTTCCTGGTTGAGCGGGGCGTGCCGTTCCGTGAAGCCCATGCCGTTGTGGGTGCGCTCGTCCGCTCCGCCATTGATCGTCACGTCGATTTTGCTGAGCTGGTAGAAAACAGCCCCGACCTTGGCCCGAAAGCCGTCGCACTCTTGGCTCCCGGGGTTGCCGTCACCCGTCGAACCACACCAGGCGGCGGTGGACCGATCCCGTTCGTCGTCCAGCTTGAACGCTTCAATGCCCTCATGAGCCGACAAGCTCAACGTTTCGAATCTCTCGGCATACTGGGCTGACACATGCGGTGACTCGAAGCCGTTCATTCAACCTTTGAGCAACCTTGTAAAACTTCCGGCTTTGGCCCGTTGTCACTTTATGGCTGCGGGTTGGCTTTTCTGCGAGGTTGCTTTCCTCGAAAGGTCCAGCTTCAGAGGAACGGTCTCGTCGGTTCTGGTGCAGACCAATGAAAAGCAAGCCAGACCGAAGACCAGGTCACACCACTGAGGGGAATGTGGACCAACGCCGAAAAAACAAGCGGCGCCGGACCGCAAAAGCAGTACCGACGCCGATGTGCGTTCTATTTGAAACCAAGCTGCGACGGTTTATAAAATCGTCGCCACCGAGTTTTCTATTCCATTTCGATGAAGATGCACTCGCCTGGGCACTCTTCGGCGGATTCAATGGTGCCGTCGTGGTCTTTTTCGACAACGTTGGCAAGTCCCTCAGGTCCTCCTGGATCGGAGAACACTTTTGCGCCCTCTTTCACATAGGCGAGGCCATCATCAAGAAGGGTAAACACTGAGGGAGCAATCTCCTCACAGAGACCGTCGCCGGTGCACAAATCCTGATCGATCCAAACTTTCATTCCCATCGGGGGTTCTCTCTTTTCAAACTGATGGGTGGGTGCATATCGACCCACTGAGCTACCGGCAACCTTATCTCTATCGGCAGCCGTAAAGGTGAACTCAAGGCGCTTTGTTGAGGAGTTTTGTTGAGGAGTTTTCGTCGCAAACAGAGTCTCTTTGGACACGTGTCCCTGGTGGAGGTCCGCTTCGATGTAAAGGAGGTCGGCAGTGGCCTGTCGAGATCCGGTGAGGTTTTCGTTGGCAAGCTACCAAGAGAGGTAGAGGATCGAGTGGCGTTGCTTGTAGGGTGCTCAATGGGCGTAAGTTCGAAAGTCCTCGAACGCTGTTCGCTCAGATTCCACCACTGCAGGAGGCCGGCGATGGCACTATCTGATCGCAAATCCAACGAATACGAGCTGCGTCTTGGCTCCTATGAACGAGAGGTTGCAGAGCTGCAAGAGCAAATAAAGATGCTCGAGGATGAGGTGGTGAGCCTTCGTCGCAAGCTCCAAGATGCGCCAAAGCGGGTGCGTACGCTCGAAGAACGGCTCCTCGAGACCAAGGGTCAGCTCACCCAGGCGGTCAGTCAGAACGAAAAGCTCACCTATACGTTGCGAGAAGCACGTGAACATATTGCTGCGTTGCGTGAAGAAGTTGAAAAGCTCACGCAGCCACCGTCGGGGTATGGAACCTACTTAGGCCGCAACGACGATGAAACGGTCGACGTGTTTGCCAACGGCCGCAAAATGCGTGTGGCGTTGCATCCTGATTTGGTTGATGAGGAACTGGTCAAGGGTCAAGAGGTTGTGCTGAACGAGTCGTTCAACGTGATTATGGCCCGATCCTTCGATGGCAACGGGGAAGTGGTAGCCCTTAAAAACCTTCTCGAAGATGGCCGACGAGCCATTGTCACGGGCCGTGCCGACGAGGAGCGGGTGGTTGAGCTGTGCGAGGCACTGCTGGAAACCAAACTCCGTCCTGGGGACTCGCTGTTGCTCGATACCCGTTCGAACCTGGTGCTGGAGCGTTTGCCTCGGCCCGAAGTTGAGGATCTGGTGCTCGAAGAGGTTCCCGACATTTCCTATGAGGATGTAGGCGGTCTCGATTCGCAGATCGAAATGATCAAGGATGCGGTGGAGCTTCCGTTCCTCTACCAAGAGTTGTTTCATGAGCACGAGCTGCCAGCACCGAAGGGCATCTTGTTGTACGGCCCTCCAGGCTGCGGCAAAACCTTGATTGCCAAGGCTGTGGCGAATTCGTTGGCAAAGAAAATCAGCCAGGTCACCGGGAAGCCAGCGGCTCGGAGCTACTTCATCAATATCAAGGGTCCTGAGCTGCTCAATAAGTACGTGGGCGAAACCGAGCGTCAGTTACGTTTGGTGTTTCAGCGTGCCCGTGAGAAGGCCGAAGAAGGCGTTCCGGTTATCATTTTCTTCGACGAGATGGACTCGCTGTTCCGCACCCGTGGCACCGGTATTTCGTCGGACATGGAGTCGACGATTGTTCCGCAGCTGTTGGCCGAAATTGATGGTGTGGAAACGCTCCGCAACGTCATAGTGATTGGTGCTTCAAACCGCGAAGACCTTATCGATCCCGCTATTTTGCGTCCGGGTCGCCTCGATGTGAAGATCAAAATTGAACGTCCCGATGAGCGTGCGGCTCGTCAAATTTTTGGCCGTTACATGACCTCAACGTTGCCGATTGATGCCGACGAGGTTGCCGCAGCTGGTGGCGATATTGGCAAGGCCATTGAATCGATGATTGATCAATGCGTGGTTGAGATGTATCGAACAACGGACGAGACGAAGTTCTTGGAAGTGACCTACCAAAACGGCGACAAAGAGATTCTGTATTTCAAGGATTTCTCGTCGGGTGCCATGATCGAAAACATTGTTCGCCGGGCCAAGAAGCTTTCGATCAAACGCCAAATTGCCGGTGCTCCCCGCGGTATTCGTTCTTCGGATCTGATTGCCTCAACTCGTCAAGAGTTTAAGGAGCAAGAGGATCTTCCCAACACCACGAACCCTGATGATTGGGCGAAGATCTCCGGCAAAAAGGGCGAGCGGATTGTCTACATCCGTACGATCATCACCAAGACCGGAGATGATGAGCCTGTCGGCGGCCGTGCGATCGAGCGAGTAGCTACAGGGCAGTACCTGTAATAGTGGGCTTACGGCGGGAGTCCGGACTCGGGATAAGTCGTGAGGAGTCCGGACTCGGGATAAGTCGTGAGGAGTCCGGACTCGGGATAAGTCGTGAGGAGTCCGGACTCGGGATAAGTCGTGAGGAGTCCGGACTCGG
>JAYTWN010000257.1:0-8821 GCA_043743435.1 Acidimicrobiia bacterium | reverse complement strand
TAAGACTCCGGCTGCCAAGACTTCAGCACCAAAAACGGCAACGGCCAAGACTGCCGCAGCTGTTGCTTCGAAGGCAACTGCCGCAGCGAAGAAGACTGCAAAGCCAAGTGCCCGGAAAGTTGGCCGTCCGAACAAGGCAGCAGATACTGCTCGTGCCGCCGTCGCCGCTTCAAAACCTGCCGTCAAGAAGGTTGCCCGCACCGCCAAGCCTGCCGCTGCTCGCAAGGCAGGCCGTCCAGCCAAGGCCAAGGCGTAATCGCTTCGCCAAACACGGTTCTTCCGAAGCGGTCTTGCGCAGCGCTCTTGCGAGCGTGCTCCGCAGACTTCTCTGGCCGCAAGCAGATCCGTCCTTTGACGACTGCCTTAACGCTAATCAGGCGGCGAGCGCAGCACTGTGATCATGCCCCAACGAACTCAAACTGCCACTTCTTGGAGGTCCGCCCGGAGTTACCGATTGTAATTCTGCGAGGTTTCCGATAGTGCTTTCCTCCATTTAGAATTCTCTGGTAGCCGGTGGCACTGCCCGTCAGGAACTTCTTCACGACGAAATCGCAGACGAAGCACAAATCGCGCCTCGCGAACGGTGGCGAACAATCGTGGCAACCGCATGACCCAAAGCCCCCGACCCCGATTGGTGTCAGAACCCAATGCAGTCTTCGTGCTCTCCGCCCAAATCGCCGACCGGATCGGCATTCCCCAAGAACACATCGAAAAGGACTTTTGGGTCACCGAAATACTCCGAGGTGTTGCAGCAAAAAGCACCCACCACAGCATCCCCATATTTTTCAAGGGACGCACGAGCCTTTCCAAAGCTCACCACTTGATACAGCGATACCGGCCGTCGGTCATGAGCCAGTTTCCGGCCTATCGGGTCACTGGCCGAATGAGACTCCGCGGTTCAAGCCGCGGTGTTCGAACCTACCCGGTTGCGCCACCAAACGAGCGTGTCACCGAGCGATGCCATCGGATCAAATGCTGGGGTCCAGCCTGTATCGTTTCGCAGTTTGGTGACGTCGCTAATGAGCAAGGGATTGTCGCTAGGGCGCATCAGCTGTGGATCGGCTACAAGCTGCAACGAAGAGGTAGAAAGCGACACAAGCGATTCGATCATCGAGGCAATGGTTCGCCCAACGCCCGATCCGATGTTGTAAATCTCGCCAGGCTTGCCGTGCAATGACAGCAGTCGGTAGGCGGCTACAACGTCTCGAACATCGGTGAAGTCCCTCACCGCTTCGAGGTTGCCAACGGTGATGGTGGAAACCTGATCACGTTCAGCTTCGGCGATGCGTCTTGCTACGCCCGAGACCACGAAAGTTTCGCTTTGGCCGGGGCCGATGTGGTTGAACGGACGAGCTACAACGAGGCCGAGCCCATGAGATCTAGCAATTTGCAGGGCTACAACTTCGGCTGCCAATTTCGACGAGCCATACGGCGTGGTGGGTTTGGGGGCCAGTAACTCAGAGATCGGCACATCTTTGGGATCTACTCGCCCGTACACTTCGGCTGAGGAGACCACGATCACTCGGGGTTTGAGGGTCAGTTCGGCTGCCGATTCCAGAAGTTGCAGGGTCCCCAGGGCGTTGACTTTGAAGGTGTCGGCGGGGTCAGTCCAAGACAGACCCACATTGGCCTGGCCTGCCAGGTGGTAGATGACCGTTGGCTCGAAGGCTTTGAGCTCGGCACTCAGTGAGTATCGGTCAGTTATTTCGAGCGTTGGCGTAGCCAGTACGTCGCCGAAGCTGGCCAAGTGTTCCTGCAGAAACGCGCCGACGAACCCGCTCGCGCCCGTGATGAATGCCCGTTCGGCTCCGCCCGCGGCAGAGTTCCTGTTGGGTTTCTGAGTGGGGCTATGGTCGAGATTCTGGTTGTGCGGTTCGTTGGTGGTGCTGGTCATCTGGTTCACAATGCTGGTTTCACAGGCGCCCACCCGCTCCACCCGTGAAGGCTTGGAGGTCGCAGGACGTAGGGGTTTGGAGCTTGGTATGCGCTCGGGGCTGTTTGCTGGGCAGCTAGGGAGATTCGTGGCGCTGTAAAGCTATCGGCAGCTTCGGTACGCGTCTGCATGGCCTTTTGCACTTTTCGACCACGTAAATGTTTGCGCTTTGGCCAATCGGTCCGCCAGGGACGGTCCGCCTCCACCAATGGCCAACGCCAAACCGGTAGCCAACATTTCCACCTGGGTTACGTCAACGGCGATAGCAGCACTTCCCATCAATTCGTGCATGACCGACCCGGCGGTGGTCACGACCGGAGCGCCACAGGCCAACGCCTCAATGGCAGGGAGACCAAAACCTTCTTCGAACGACGGATACGCCACGCAAAGCGCTCCCCGGAACAGTGGTGCCACGCTGGCTTCAGGGACAAATCCGGTTTTCAGGATCCGGCCGAATCGCGAGGTTGGGAGCTGCTCCACAACTCCGGGCCACCCTTCGCCACCGATAACCAACGTGATGTGGCGAAGGGCTGGGTCGTTCGCAAGCAGTTCTTCGTAAGCCCGTATCAGCGTGGGAAGGTTCTTTCGCGGTTCGATGGCACTGATGCTCACGATGTAGTCACCGTTCACGCCGAGGGCTTCCCGGGCTTGTTGATCATCTGCACGCGTGGGAGTTGAAGCCCGATTGATCAAAGCTTCCGTTTGGTCACACTCGTCGTGGAGTGGTTGAAATCTCGCGTGATCAATGCCATGAGGGGCGACGAACACTGGCGCAGAAACGCTCACGAATTCGTGCAGCGCTTGTGCGGTTCGGTCGCTCACACAGATCAGGGCGTCGGCGGATTTGGCTGCCCTCGCGATGGCCGATCGAAACAATACGCGCTTATCGTACGAGTGATCCTCAGGGCGGGTGAAGTACGAGAGGTCATGGATCGTCACGACGCGTTTCACCTTTTTCCCATCTCGGTTTACCAGCGCCCCGTTTCGGCGAAACGTTTGAGGCATCGCTACAGGCATCGTGTAGTGCGGAGAGTGGAGAATACGAATATTGGGAGCTGCGCCGTGAAGCGTTTTAAGAAGTGAAACTTGCTCCCACACCAAACGGCGCACTCGGTTCACCGGCGCCGAGGCAATGAACCGGTCGGCTCCAAGCCACGAGTCGATCAGATCGTTGGACCGAGCGAGCAACAGCGGACGGATCTGTTGGGCGCGCAGGTGAATCACGAGTTCATGGGCATAGCGACGAACACCGCCGGAGTTTGTTTTTATGGCCGAAACATCGATGGCCACATCAAGAGGTTCTTCTTCACTGTTTTGATGTGGAGTCGATTCGTCCGCAAGCCCCGGCTTCTTGCTCTTGTCTTTGGATTCGGGCGCCTTTGCCATGCTCGTCTTTGCCATGCTCGTCTTTGCCATGCTCATCCTTGCCTTGCTCATCTTTGCCTTGCTCGACGCATCGTCCGATGGGTCCTGCAATTCGTTGTTCGTTCCGTCGGTCATGGCGAAGCCCTCCATTGTTCAAGGTGTTGCACTGCGCACGCCGACCATGAACGCTGTGATGCCAGCAACGTACCAGCGGCAATCAGCTGAGCACGATAGGCATCATCAGTAAGTACACGGAGTATTCCGTCGGCTATCGAGGCTACGGTGAGCGGGTCAACGAGACAAGCCGCATCTGGATTCGCTTCGGTCACGCTGGGAACGGGCGAACACACAACGCCGACACCAGAGCGCATTGCCTCCAATGGTGGCAACCCGAAGCCTTCTACAAGAGGAACGTACAGGAAGACCCTGGCTCCAAAGAGTTGCTGCGCTAGCTCGGCATCGTTAACGGCTCCGACGAGCTCCACTCCTTCGGGAAGTTGTGCGGGGAGTGTGGGGTCTCCGTTGGCATTGGTCCAGCCCTGAGGTCCAACAATTCGTAACGTCGGGATCACTAAGCCCAGAGCTCTTAGTTCTGCTCGAACTGCGGTGTATGCCTGGAGCAATCGCGAAAGATTCTTTCGAGGCTCGCGGGTCGAGACGGTGAGCAGGTATCCCGCTTCATTTGATGCCGAAGCTGGTTCGATTCGTTCGGCGTTTCCCGGTGCGGCTGACCCAAACAACGGAAGGTGATCGCAACCTTCGGCGATAACCCGCACCTCGATAGTACGCCGACTGGCCGCACGTAACGCTTCTTCAGTGGCCTTTGATGGAACGAAAAATGCATCGGTTTCCCGCAGTGCCCGAGCCAGCGTTCGCTCGTGCCAGATTCGGCCAGCTTCGGGATAGGCGTCGGGATGGGTCCGCCACGCCAAGTCGTGGACGTACATGGTCCGGAACCGTTCCGAACGTTTCACACGTACCCGACGAGGGGGTTGGGCGAAGCTGGTGGCATGAACCACGTCGAGGCCCGCTGGGGCTGCGAAAAGGCGATTGTCCCAGCCCCGTTGCGTGACTCGATGACCAATCGACAACCCCCCCAGCGGCGACCAAACGAGGCCGAGTTCCGCTAAAGGATCTGGTTTGGCGGAAGCACCCGAAGCGATCAGCAACAGCGACTCGTTTGGGTCCAGGCCGCTTTGCGTGGAGGCGAGGCCTTGGAGTAATCCGCGCGCATACGTTCCGATCCCCCCTGGTACTGAGCGGCGAAGTTGCTCAACCACGATGCCGTAACGCTTTGCCACGGATCCGTACAACTGGTCATCCTTGTGACCGGGGCCGTGTCCGTTTGAGCCCAAGGATTTGCTGGTCGGTTGATTCATGGGGCTAAGGACCGGTACAACTGCGTGAAGTTATTGATCATGGTTTCTGGGGAAAAGTTCGCTACTCGCTGGGAGCCCTTCAACACCAGTTCGGCGCAGAAGGCAGGTTCCGTAAGCACACGTTGCATTGCCTCAGCTAGAGCCACATGGTCACCAGGAGGAACGAGCAGTGCGCCATCGCCCAAGACTTCGGGTAGAGATCCAGCTGCCGTAGCAACAACCGGTACACCCGCGGCCATCGCCTCAAGCGGAGGTAGGCCGAATCCTTCGTACACGCTTGGATAGGCTAGAAGCGCAGCACCCCGAAGCAACCGGGTTCGGTCAACTTCAGCAACGTAACCCTTTCGATCAATACGTGCACGTAGTTCTTTGGGAAGCTGTGCTAGCGCATGATTGAAGGCTGGCTCTCCCCAGCCGCTTTGGCCAACGATAAGCAGGCGTAAGTCTGGGTTGGTGTATGCCAAGTGGGCGAAGGCAAGAAGCAACGACGGGTAATCTTTTCGGGGTTCGATGGTGCCTATAGCCAAGACGTATGGTGCGCCAGTTGCCTTTTCAGCCGTGCCAGCAGCTTGCGTCTGAAGCGTGTTAGCTGAACGGTAGGAGTTGTCAGCATCAACACTGCCGCCAAGCACAGCGTTGGGAACGCTGAGATGAATCGTGTGGACCTTCACAGGATCGATGGCGAAGTGCTCAATCACTTCTGCGGCGACAAAAGCCGAATCGGTGTGAATGTGCGCCCCGCGGGCAATTGCGCGTTTCAGCAACCCGGGATACTGCAACGTATCAGGAGTGCAGAGTTCCGAAAATCGAATGGTAGTCAAATCATGCACACTTACTAGTTGAACCGCGCGTTTCGCTGGGGGAACAACAAAATTTGTGCCGTGCACCACGTCGAGCGGACCCGTCCACCATTCGATTGGGGCAAGGTTGGAGCGCCGCCAAAGTTCACGTAATGGTCGTGCTGGCATAGGCGCTCGTTGCGAAGGTCGCGCACCGCCTGATCGCCAACCACGAGCAGTTACACAATAGCGCTGGAGGGTCACATCACCGTTGTCCCTGTCGTGAATGCTGTCGTTGCCATCGGGGCTGTCGGGGAATCCCTCAATGAGTGAGTTCACGAACTGTCCCACTCCAGTTCGCTGACCCAACAGGGGCGTTACATCAACGCCTACCCGCACTCCCCCGTTAGCCACCCGCACAGCGTAGCCAAGCAGCAGTTAGCTGCTGCGATTTCAACCTCACCGCCTCAAGGACAGGGCCTGAGGGGCCGGATCGACAGGGCGAACTAGCATTGAACGAGATGATCGACAGCACTACGAAGCCAATGGCACACCCTCGCGTTGGAGTCGTGGTGTTGACCTATCGAGCCGATCCGCTCATGTTGGCGGAGACCATCACGGCGCTGCAGGCTAGTAGTGCGGTTTCGGGGGAATTGGCGGAGATTCTGGTGGCCGAGAATGGGCCCGCCGCACCCAAGATCGCGCCTGGCCCTGCAACCACCGTTGTAGCTCTGGGTGCGAACCACGGTTTCGCTGGCGGTATCAATCGCGCGATTGAACGGGTCCCAAAAGAATGCGAATTTGTGTTCCTCTGTAACCCCGATGCCATCGTTGCGTCCGATGCGTTAACCCTGTGTGCACATAGGTTACTGAAAGCTCCGTCCAGCGTTGTATCCGTCGCACCAAAGATGTTATTGGCAGGCCATAGCGGGGTTATCGACGCCGTCGGCAATTGTGTGAACGATCGCGGCGAGGCGGCGAATGTGGGCTTGGGTCAGCCCGATGTGGGCCAGTTCGACACGGATGCGGAAACTGCGCACGTGTTCGGGCCCTGTTTTGGCGCGGGAATGTTTCGCCGTAGTGCTTTTGATTCCGGGGCTGTCGGTCCGCTCGACGAACGAATGTTCATGTATTACGAGGATGTCGATTGGAACTGGCGAGCGCAACTACTCGGGTACGACAGCATTACCGAACCTGGGGCCGTCGTGATGCATCAAATGTCATCATCCACCCGACATTTGGCCTATGACTTCAAGTTTCATTTCACGGAACGCAATCTCATGCTCTGCGCGCTGAAGAATTTCTCTGGCCGTCGAGCGCTGCAGATTTGGGTGACCCGCAGCATTGGTTTGCTCCTCGGCGCTGTCAAGGGGCACTACCCCGCAGCTGGCCTTAAAGCAGTACTCGGCACGCTGAGTATGCTGCCGTCTACGATGCGCTTGCGACGGAAGGTGCAGCGTTCTCGATTGCGTTCCGACGCCCAGGTGACCCAGTTCGCCGCGAAAAATCGCACCTTTTTCGATGCTGTCACCTATCAACCAATTGATCAAGAGGCTGCAGCCACCTACGCTAAATCTTTGGCCCCAACGAACCCTCGGGGCTAGCTGGAGAGCATGCTTCGGCCTTGCTCGTCGATAGTGCGTAATGCCCTGAACCGCTCGACCAACGGTGCCACGATGGGTTAACCGTTAGACCGTTAGACCGTTAGACCGTTAGACGGCAATGCCACCAGCAACAACTACCTCGCCTCGGTACAGAACGATCGATTGCCCGGGAGCAACGCGGGGACGGGGAGTTTCAAACGTCACGGTTGAGGTTGGGGCATCAAAGGTCACGGGAACGGCTTCTCCATGAGCACTGCATTGCGCCAACAACGCGTGCGATCCGCAAGCTATCGACGCATCGGAAAACGTAAGTGTATGAAGGGTTGTGGAAGCGACCAGCAAATCGGAAAGATCGCCAACGGTCACCACGCCAGCGGCCATATCGATTCCCACCACGTACTTGGCAGCGCCATCGCCCACAGCCCCAAGTCCGCGTCGCTGACCGTAGGTGATGAGTTCCAACCCTTCAACCGTTCCCCGATCCCCACCGGCCGTGTCCACAATCTTTGCCGTTCGGAGCGGAATGCGGTTGCCCAGGAACACCTTGCGCCCACCGCCAGTTTTGGCGATGAAACACACGTCCATTGATTCGGGTTTGTCTGCGGTACGCAAACCCATGGCGTGAGCGCGGGCCCGCACTTCGGGCTTGGTGAGTTCCCCGACCGGAAACAACGTGCGCGCCAACACTTGCGGCGTGAGCATATGCACCACATAGGTTTGGTCCTTGGCCGAATCCACTGCTCGGGCCACACCGAAGGTGCCGTCGGGATTCACCACACGGCGAACATGATGACCCGTGGCAATAGCGTCGTAACCGAGGCGGTCGGCACGAGCAATCATGAGATCGAACTTGAGGTGACGGTTGCATTCGATGCAAGGATTCGGCGTAATGCCTTCGCTATGCGCACGTACATATGGGTCAACCACATGGGTGTCGAATTCGTCGGAGAAGTTGAAAACGTAATGCGGAATATCGAGCTGTTGGGCTACTCGTCGAGCATCATCGACATCGGCCACCGAGCAGCAGCCTGAATCGGATTCGCCGCCCCATAAGCGCAGCGTGGCACCAGCAACTTCGTGGCCTGCTTCGATCATCATGGCGGCGGCCACGGAGGAATCCACCCCGCCGGACATTGCAACGAGAACTTTCATGATCGCAACCTTTGCACTGCTTGGGCAATGGCCACGAGCGCGGCATCAATATCGGATTCGGTGGTCGTCGCACCAAGGGTAAGCCGCAACGCTCCAGCGGACCGCGAGACCGGCACACCCATAGCCATGAGCACGGGCGAGAGATGCAACGCCCCGCTGGCACAGGCCGATCCCGCCGACGCGCAGATGCCTAACTGATCAAGCACCACCAACAACTCTTCACTGACGACGCCTTCAATACAGACGTGCGCGTTCCCCGCAACCTTCACCGTTCGAGGCGAAGTTTCGCTGCATCCCACAATTGTTGCCACCAAACCATCGACGAGCCGATCACGCAGCAATGCAATTCGCTCAACATCCCGCCGCCCAGCGCAAAGCTTGGCGGCGAGGGCCATCGACACGATTCCCGCCACGTTCTGCGTACCACTTCGCCGTTCTCGTTCTTGACCACCACCATGGATGAGCGGTGCGATTGGGGTGCCTTCTCGAACCATAAGTGCACCTACGCCTTTGGGGCCACCAAACTTATGGGCACTAAAGGCCACCAGATCGGCCGCACCCACAATCGGGGTTACATCCATCCACGACAACGCTTGCACGGCATCAACT
>JAYTWN010000256.1:0-6117 GCA_043743435.1 Acidimicrobiia bacterium | reverse complement strand
GAGAAACGCAAAACACAAAACACACAAGACGCAAAACACAGCGCTTTTTAGGTGGCGAAGGGCAGGCGAAGGAAGGTGAGAAAGAAAAATGACGGTCAGCCAACGCCCCCCAGCGTTGACTGCCGTCGACTTCACCTGTGCACTTTCTGCACGGGATTTACGATTCAGCGAAGTGTAGCTCCGTATTTTGCACAAGCGCACAATCTCCTACCCAAGGATCGGGACAGCGATCTCCTCAGCATTTTTCTCGATCTCAAACCCATAACTTCAAAGAAGCACCGCAGTTCCGAGCTGCGCAAACGCCCCCGCAATACCCATCAGTCCAGAAAAGTCACGTGAACCGGATTTCGGCCACAAATAAGCGATAATGGGGTGAAAGAAAACGGTCGACACACTTCCCCAACACGTGGTGGACTCGCCCTTCGAAAGGACCCGCTTCCCATGGTGGCAAATCGCTCAAACCAGCAACAACCAACCAGTGATCATCTGGTCTCACCCACCAATGATCTGAGCCAAACACCTCGCCGGTCCTGGTCGTCGGTCCAACTAATACCGGCATCAAGACCAACGGCTCATCGCAAGACGAAGCGCTTGGCGTTGCTGTTGAGTCTTGCCGCTCTCACCGCCAACATGGCGGGAAGTACCCTCGAAGCACAAGCACAGGGCAAAACCGCAGGGCCGGCTATCCCAAAACTACCCGCCACCCCCGCACGACCCGCAGCAACGCCCGCCCCCGCTCCAACCCCTGCCACGCCCGCGGCTGCGAAGCCCCGTCCAGCAGCAACGTCACGACCAAAAGCCAAAGCGGCCTCAAAAGCACGACGAACCGTCGCCAAAAAGTCGAACAAAACCTCCAGGGCGACACCAAAAGCAAAAACCGTTTCAACCGGCGGAAACTCATCAGGTGCAGGATTTGGTCAAGGAGCTAGCGGGGTACGCGTCGTTGCGGTACAGGAACGCCTGGCCGTTTTGCATTATGACGTCACCAGCAACGACGGAAAATACGGCGATCAGCTTTACCATGCCGTTATGGCTTTCCAAAAAGTCAACGGTTTGTCACGAAGCGGTCGAGTCAACGCCCAAACTCTGGCCGCTCTGGAAACGGCAAGCGACCCCCAACCACTCCTGGCCACCGGCGGAGCCGACCGGGTCGAAGTAGACCTGCAAAAGCAGTACCTTGCGCTCTACAAAGGCGGAGCCATCTATCGACTTCTCAGCATCTCCAGTGGCAGCGGCAAAGAATTCTGCGTCTACGACCCCGAAACAAAAAAGACCGAATGCGACAAAGCCGTCACCCCAGGTGGATCATTCCGAGTTCGCAGCCGCTGGGTTGGTTGGCGCGAATCCAAACTTGGTCTGCTCTACAACCCGCTGTACTTCAATGGCGGCATCGCCATCCACGGAGCCCCATCGGTTCCCGCCACCCCGGCCTCGCACGGCTGCGTACGAATCCCCATGATTTCGGCCCAGTGGTTCCCCGAGCAGATCGCTGACGGCACCCCGGTCTACGTCTTCGGTGGCGAAGAAGGCGCCCCGGTCCCGTTGAAGTCCAAAGCACCCGCAGATGCTAAGTCCGCTCCGACAACTACTCCAACCAACACCCTCGCCACCATTCCGCCGGCGGGAACCGCCCTTCGCGCCGTCCCGCCCTCAACCAATTTGGCGGCGACGACCAACACCTTGGCCACGGTTCCTACGACGTTTGCCACCACCACCACCGTTGCGCCCACTACTACGACAACAACTGGCTTAGCCCGACTACTTACTCCACTTGGTTCACCCAGCCCCGTCGCAACCACCCCGGCAGCAGTTCCTGGAGCTGTTGTCGGAGTCCTAAGCGCTGGAGCAACAACCACAACACCCAGCGTGGGCGGGGCCACCCCAATCGCCACCCAAATTGTAGGGGCGGGAGCAACAACAACGACCCGTCCGGCAGGATCGATCGTGACCTCGGTCGTTGGCGCGACACCTATTGCGACAGCGGTCCGAGCTTCAGCCACTACGACAACGACGAGTACCCTGAAACCTTAAATTCGCCTAGAAATGGCCACAACATCCCTATGGGGCTGCGGCCTTCTTTCATTCTGCCCGCGGATCAAACCGACCAAAGGCTAAGCGCCAAGTATCCTGTGCCGGTTACGCCGGATACTCTGTTCGCATACTTCTACCTGACAGACTTTATTCGCTCGAGAAATACGCGCACGATTGTGCTTCACGTCGATCGCAACCAACGCTTAGAAGCTGCGCCGATAGGCGGAGTCGAGAGCTGCGGGGTTTTGCCGTCCGGCCTGACGCCGTCCGAAAAGCATTGTGCTGTGTTTGACTGAACACTCGCCTATCGGCTCGTGCTCTTAGGCAAACAAATCAGCGAGCGAATCCCCTGCTGTTTTCGGGATTGAGCGATCGTCAAGTCCCATCTTGGCTAGGTACGGCTCGTACCCGGTTTTCTCCAGCTCAAGCGCTAGCTCCGGACCGCCACTGGCAACAATTCGTCCTCGGGCAAACACGTGCACCACATCGGCAGTGAGCTCCGCCAATAAACGGTTGTAGTGGGTGATGGCAATGACTCCCATGCCATCGTCACGCACGGCATCCAGCACTCGCTTGCTGACCGCTCGCAGCGCATCAACATCGAGGCCGGAGTCAACTTCATCAAGTACGGCGAAACGGGGGTGCAACACGCCCAATTGAACGGTTTCGTTGCGTTTCTTTTCGCCACCGGAAAGGTCAACATTCAACGCTCGGCTCAACAATGCCGGATCAAGCCCAATACGTTCGGCCTCGGTAGCCATGGCCGCTTCAACCGAGGCAAACTCGCCACCTTTAGCGCGCAACACTTCCCGCAACACATCACCCATTTGCACACCCGGCACTTCAGTTGGGTACTGCATACCGAGAAACAAGCCAGCTTGGGCTCGCACCGCGGTTGGCTGACCCAACAACCCTTGACCGTTCAGCATTACGCTTCCGCTCACGTCCGCGTACCCTGGGCGACCCATCATCACATGCGCGAGCGTTGACTTCCCTGAGCCGTTGGGGCCCATGATGGCATGCACTTCACCGGGACGGACCACAAGATCAACGCCAGCCAAAATCTCCTTACCGCCAATGGAAGCTCGAAGCTGAGTGATAACCAAGCCTGCTACTGCTTCTGTTGCTTCAGAACTCGTGCCCCTCATTGTTGCCCCCACAGGTGAATCGGTGTTTTAGAAACGAAACTCTCTAAGGAACAAACAATCTGTTCACGGACAATCTGTGCACAAAGCATCCGTCCGCTTACGGTTCGGCCACTCATGGCAGATCCACAAATACTTCGCCGTTCGCAACACTTACTGCGTAAACCGGAACGGGTTTAGTGGCGGGAAACGTCAGCGGAGCACCGGTAACGAGCGAAAACAGACTGCCGTGCTTGAAACACTCGATCTGGCACTCATCTTCCCAAATCGACCCTTCCGCCAAGGAAATATCAGCATGAGAACAACGGTCACCAATGGCATAGAAGTCGTCGAGAATACGGACGACGGCTATGCGATGCGCTGCCCCCAACGAATCCACCACATCAATACGCGTGGCACTTGAAGGTTCCCAATCAGCCACTGAACCCACCCGAATCGGCGAGCCCTGGATACTTAATCCGTGCTTCAGCGAGCCTTGCGTAGCGTCGGAATGGCCGAGGCTATTTCCCCCCGAACCATTTCCACCCGCAACACTCACCCCCTGCGTGATACTCAACGAACCGCCACCGTTGGCTGGAACAAACCCACTCATCATCAGACTCCAACACTGGAAAGGGAACGACGGTCAAACTTCGCAGTAACCGACGCGCTCAACTCGGCTCTCAGGGCAACATCGGGAATACGTTCAAGTAACTCGGCAAAGAACCCCAACACGATCAAACGCTCAGCCACGTCAGAAGGAACCCCGCGGCTCTCCAAATAGTAGCGATGATCTTCATCGATCGGCCCCACCGCAGATGCATGCGAACACTTCACGTCGTTGTTTTCGATCTCAAGATTTGGCACGCTCTCGGCACCGGCGTCGGGCGAAAGCAAGAGGTTTCGATTGGTTTGGTTGGCCACGGTGCCGCGGGCATCCTCACCGATACGAATCAAACCTGAATACACCGACCGAGAGGAGTCCTTCACGGCACCTTTAAACACCAACTCCGAAGTGGACTTTGGCGCAATGTGATCCTGCGTGGTTCGGAAATCGTGCATTTGGTGCCCCTCACCGAAATACACTGCCAGCAACTCGTTGTGCGCACCTCGGCCGATGATTCGAGCATCATTGCGTAAGCGCGCATAGGAGCCGCCCAACGCCACGGCCATGGTGGACAGCGTGGCATCAGCAGCAGTCTCGCAAACCGTCATGGCAATTTGGCGAGCCGACGCTCCCAACTCCTGCACGGTGATGTACCGCAAACGAGCACCTTGAGCGAGACGAATTTCCGTCATGGGCAGCACCAAAGAAGCAACATCGCCTGAGCTCAAACGCTCGATAACAGTGCACTCCGCTTGCGCTCCCACCGAAATCACCAACCGTGTACCGATGACTATTCCCGACGAAACAACCCGGCGATCAAGGTGAATTGGCTCCACCACCGAGACTCCCGAGGCAACCTCAATAGAGGTCACGTCTCCCAGGTAGGCAATCGAGGCGAGGGCAAAAGCATCCGTGGAGTCAGGCAGCAACGAGCCCACTGCCTCTGAATCAACAGCCTCACCCCGCGACACAACAAGCCCCTTCTGCGCAACAAAGCGAACGTCGGAACGATCGTCCGGGCCCGGCGACGCCGCGAAATCAGCAAAAGAAATCTCCCCAACCCGCGAGTAACGCCAAACTTCCTCAGCTTCCGTCGGCAGTGCCACGGTAGGCAGCGACAATCGAGCAGCAGCGGATCGAGCACCAAGACTCAACGAAAGACCAACGTTTCCGGAGGCGGATGCAGACGAGACTTCTACAGCGGACAGAACAATTCCTTTGCAACAGGTAAGCACCGTGAAGCACCACCGGGGATCCAAAGCCGACCACATGGGCGACACAGATTGAAATCAAAACCTAAACAGACCTATCGTCAACAACGAACAACCTTTCTCAACAATAGGCGACGCGCTGTAACTTCCTCGCCCGGTTCCGTCGGTCATGAGACACCCGGCCGGCACCTCACCCCACCCGACAAGTTGATCCTTTCGGGCATTCCGCTAGGTCACTGACCGGGGCTCATAGAATGAAACTCTCTTCACTTCTGGGCTCAAGGTTGCTTTTTTGGATGCCGATGTGGACAGAGAACTACGGTCCTGAATCCCCAAGGAGAACCGGCATGAACGAGCAATACCCAACCGAATCCAATGTTTCCCAGCCAGCGGATGCATTCGCCCACGGCCTAGACAGCCTTGCCCAAAGCACCCGGCCCTCTGAGGCGTTTTCCTCCACGGAACATTTGGCCGACTTCTCGTCCATGTCGACACCCGAGCCCTCACAGTATCTCCCTAACGACGCCCAGGATCTTGCGCACAGGGAACTTCCGCCTCTGGCTCAGCCGCTCGCTTCCACAACCCTCACCGGCCTTGGTTCCTTCGCCTCAGACAGTTGGGACCAAGTTGGCGACGCAGATAACGGGACCCTCCCCACCGAGATGAACACCCCAGCCTCACCCCTGCCGCTCCAGAGCTTCGCCGCCCCCGAGACCATCAATGCCGCACAACGACTTTCCGCACCATTCTCGCTACCCAGCCTCCCGAGCATCGCTTTCCCGTCCGGATTACCGAGCCCAGAATCGAGACCCAGCGTGATGAGTTTGCAACCCGTTGAGAATTACGACCAGCAAACCGGATTGGGAGCACCTGCCTTCCCGTCGCTTCCTGCCTTCGCCACGATCCCGGCGTTCTCCGCCAGTCCAACCTTTCCAACTGAATTCTCCGAACCGACTGGATTCCCTGAACCGACCGGCTTCCCGACCTCCGCACCGCCGAGCGCATCGTTTCCCACGGCGCCTGCATTCCCCAGTGCCCCACTCGCCTTTGAGTCCGGACTCGGGACAAATCTTGAAAAGTCCGGACTCGGGACAAATCTTGAAAAGTCCGGACTCGGGACAAATCTTGAAAAGTCCGGACTCGG
>JAYTWN010000255.1:0-2693 GCA_043743435.1 Acidimicrobiia bacterium | reverse complement strand
CGCCGTACGCGATGACCAGGAAAGACTGGACGAGGCACTTCTAGGCCCTTGGAGATTCGATTCTGATGTCAAGAACTTTGGTTGGGCGTCAGGCACCGAAAGGATTTTTGCAGTACGCGGTTTCAAGCCGAGCGGTGAAAAGCGACTTGGAGTTCCCGGTGCGGATGCTCTTGCATTCGTTGGGCTCTCAATGTTGCCAGTCGTCGAAATGGCTGGTTCACTCCGCACTACGGGATGTGACAGGGGGTGGAAGTCTTCGGCATTCAGTTGGGCGCTTTGGGATAAGCCGCTGAGCATCCGAGTTGTTCAGAGCGTCTTGGCTATGGGTCCAATTCGGGGTGCTGATGCCAAACAACGAGGGATCACGGATGTGCTCAAGTCACCTATTCGGCGAACGGATCAAGGTGGATACGGTAGCTTCGGTGCTCCGCAAATGAACCTATGACCAACACGGCGGATAGCGGGCCTACAGATTTTCCCCTGCACGTACCTGCACGCATGCTCAACGAGTTTGCGTACTGTCCACGTTTGTTTCACCTTGAATGGGTTCAGGGGCAGTTTGTGGGCAATGCCGACACTGCCGAGGGGAGTTGGCAGCACCGTGCGGTTGATGTTGAACGCGGGCGAGCGCCAGCTGCCGATGATGCCGACGAACTCAGGGAGGCTAGGTCACTGCTTGTTGGTTCGGATCGTCTGGGGTTGATTGCTCGGCTTGATGTCTTGGAGGGGAGAAACGGCGAGGTGCGGCCGGTTGATGTCAAAAAGGGTCGGCCACCAGACAATCCCGAACGGGCGCATGAGCCAGAACGTGTGCAACTTTGCGCTCAAGGTCTGATCCTCAAAGACAACGGTTATACGTGCACGGAGGGATTTCTATACTTTGCGGAAACGAAGGAACGTGTCTTGGTGCCCTTCGATGAAGCACTGGTGGTGAGGACTCTCGAGCTTCTCCTTGAGCTTCACGAAGTTGCCCGAGCTGATGATGTTCCACTGCCACTGATTGACTCACCGAAGTGTCCGCGGTGTTCCCTCGTGGGGATCTGTTTACCCGATGAGGTCAACCAATTGGCGGTTCGTTCAGAACACAAAGCGCGCAGACTGATCCCTAGCGATGACAACGCGCGCCCGGTTTATGTCACCGATCAATCAGTTAACGTCGCAGTCGCTTCGGGTCGGTTGCGAATGAAAAACAAAACCGAGATCGTGGAGGAAGTGAGGCTCCTCGATGTTTCTCAACTCAACGTCTATGGCCATGTGCAGGTAACCACCGCGGCACTGAAGGCGTGCTTTGATCGGGAGATACCGGTTTCGTGGTTTAGCCACGGTGGCTGGTTTACCGGCATCGCCCACGGCCTTCCCGCCAAAAATGTCGACCTTCGACGCAAACAAGTCTCCCTACCCCCGGAGCGCGCTCTGGCCCTAGCTCGTGCGTGCGTCGTCGGGAAGATAAGGAACTGCCGCACACTGTTGCGACGGAATGGGCGAGGTGTCCCTGCTGCGACCATGTCATCGCTACAGGAATTGATTGCTTCCGCCTCTTGGGCCGAGTCCCCCGCATCACTTCTTGGCTACGAAGGCACCGCGGCACGTCTTTACTTCTCCAAGTTTCCGTCAATGATCCGCTCGACCGATGATGACGGGGTCGCAGCGTTCAGCTTTGAACATCGCAATCGGCGCCCGCCAAGGGATCCAGTTAACTGCCTACTTTCCTATGTATACGGATTACTCGTCAAAGACCTTACCGTTGTGTGCAACGCGATTGGTTTCGATCCCTATTTGGGGTTTTACCACCGTCCCAGGTTCGGTCGACCGGCATTGGCCCTTGATCTCGCTGAAGAATTCCGACCGCTAATCGGAGACTCTGTGGTGCTCACGGCGATCAACAATGGCGAGGTGCGGGCAAGCGATTTCACGGTTCGCGCGGCGGGAGTAGCCATGACAGCTTCGGGCCGCAAATCAGTTATTGCCGCATACGAACGGAGGCTGAACCAGGAGGTTACCCATCCAACATTTGGTTACACGATTACTTACCGCCGAGTTTTGGAAGTGCAAGCCCGGATGCTTGGCGCCTACTTGCTCGGTGAGATCCCTGCTTATGTTGCATTTACCACGAGGTGATGTATGGCGGCTCGAAAGCGATACTTAGTGTGTTACGACATTCGCGATCCAACACGATTACGACGCGTCCACAAAACGGTGAAGCGGTTCGGTTGGTCGATGCAATACAGCGTCTTCGTGTGTGATCTGGATCCAATGGAGGTATTTGCTATGCGTGCGGCCATCGGAGAAATCATCCATCACGAGTTCGATAATGTTGCCTTCATCGATTGCGGCGATCCGCAGGAGCGCGGAAGATCGTGTTTTAATTTCCTCGGTCCGATTCCTGAGCTTCCCTCAAACGGGCCTGTCATATTATGAGTCATGCCGGTTTTGGGATCCGACGACGGACTTCGATTCCGGTACCTAAAGTTTTGCGTGTGCCGCTCGACTTGGCAATTTCGAGCGCTCCAGTGACCCCGGCTTTTCTGGTGAGCGCTCGAATCCCAACCCCAGCAAGGCCAATCCGTTCTTTGACAACTGAATACCACTGCGGTTTCAGCAACCAAAACATCAGCGCTCGAATTGCCCTGCGTTCCACCTGCTCAACGGCTACATTTAAAAGCAGCCCTTCGCCGCTCCTTATGGAGCGGCCT
>JAYTWN010000254.1:0-11887 GCA_043743435.1 Acidimicrobiia bacterium | reverse complement strand
TTTCACTACGAAGCGGCTGTTTGACTGAATCCGATGCCGTGAGGAGAACCAGTGATCAACCGAACATCAATCACAACTGTGTCTGGTCGCCGTGTGCGCCGGACTCGTGTTGTTCTCGTTTCTACGCTCGCCCTGTCCCTACTGGGCCCAATCAGCAACAACCTCGGCGCCGCGAGGGCCCAAATGATTGTCCTGGGTGGCAAGTACTCTGATCCTCTGGCCGACGTCGCTGCGACCGCCCTCAGCGCGCTGAACAACGGCGGTGGGTCACTCGCCGGAACCACCGGTTCTTTGAAAGCCGTTCCAGGAAAGTCGGTTCAGGCAGGAGTTGCGGTCGTTCCCCCTACTCCGAATCTCACGGTTTCCACGATTGTCGCCACATCGGGTACACCGGTCGTGACGGCCGTTGCTGCACCACTGCCAGCGACAGGCATTATTCAAGCAGCAGTAGCTCCTGTGGGCGCAAGCTGGTCCTCAGCGGTTATTGCCACGGATGACTTGGAAAGCTTTGTGCTCGGTGTCGCCGTGGAAGCACCGGTTTCACCTGAATCGATTGCCACAATTTCATCGCTTCCCGCCGATCCAGGAGACCGCTACGTTGCGTCGCTCCGTTCGCTTGCTTCGATGGTCGAAGCTCGCACGAAAGTCAGCGCGGCTGCGCTTTTAAAAGTGTGGATGGTCACCGATGAAGCTCGGATGCGAACCGTCCTTGTGGCCATGGCTCAGGTAGGCACCGCTTACCGGTATACCGGGAATCAGCCGGGCGGCTTCGATTGCTCTGGCCTTACCTCTTATGCATGGGGACGTTCCGGAATAAAGATTCCTCGAGTCTCGGGTGACCAAATTGCTGCGGCTGCGCCCCGAACGATGGACCAGTTGCTCCCTGGTGACCTTTGGTACCGACCGGGCCACATTGGGTTGTACCTAGGGGCGGGTGATGCTTCGGTCCATTCTCCTCAGACGGGTAAGCTGGTTGAAGTAAAGAAAATGGGCCGCATAACGCGACTGGGTTCGCCAGTTTAACTCGGTGTTTCGCAGTCCGGCTGGCTCCGTCCGTCAAGCACTGTGCTGTGCTTCATTGAGCGCTCGCCTATTGGCTTGTGCTCTTTAGAACTGGCTGCGAAACTCGGCGAATTCCGTCCGCAGCTCTTCGATCTGGGCCCGAAGCTCGCTGACGGAACTCTCTAGCTCTGCGCAGCGGTCGCGCCAAGATCCCGCGCCGCTCTCAGAACTCGCTGTTGATCGAACCGATTCGTGACGAGCGAGCGCTTCGAGGTCGATGGGACCACCGAGTAATTGAGCAACCCTGATCTCCTTTTGACCGGGCTGACGAATAAGCCTTACGACGAGTGGACCATCCCATGGCCGTTGGTAGCCCGCGGGGTGTGCGGAGCCGTCGGCACCTGATGTGGTGAAATTGCCCGTACTGCTCCGGAGCATTCCTGCGTCGCTTCGGGTTGGGAATTCTGCTGGGTCTACAACAATGGTTGGGTCGCTGAGGCGGTCGAGTATTCGGTCGACGTCTTCGAGCGAGGCGAATCCATGGGATCGTTCGGTGCGGATCTTGAGCTCGCCCAATGTCTGTGGTCCCCGGAGCATCAACACGCTCATCACGGCGACTTCGGGCGGGGTGAGTCCGAGGCGTTCATCGAGCACATGCTTGTACTTATCAACTCGGCTACCTGCACTGGAATGCACGATCCTGGCCAGTTTGTGATCGGTTCGAAGCCCTTCCAGTGCTTCAGTGACAATGGTGTGGGAGTAGTCGACAACGGGTTCACGGTTCGTTGACTGGTTACAAGCGGTGACTAAACCGTTCAAGGTCATTGGGTAGACATCGGGTGTGGTCATCTGCTTTTCGATCAAGCATCCGAGTACGCGTAGTTCTTGAGCGGTTAGCTGCATGGCCCGACGTTACTGGCCCAATGCCCCACGGCGTCACATCTGCGCAGCGTTGATCGGTTCGGGGTTTGCGTTTGCTACCCGAGGGCGGAGGCTAAAGAACGAACGACGTTTTGCGTTGTTGGGTTCCCTGTCCCTTTGAGGGTAATTGTGAGGGTTTTCTTGGTCTGTACCGTGGACATCGACCCGTTGGTTGTGCCCTGGATATTCTTGGTGCTGTTCTTGATGTTCGCGCTCAGCAGTTTGAGTGCGGCAGGTTTGAGGGCTACGGGTAGCACCACTTTTGACACACTCACGAAGGTAGCTGGAGCTCCATTTTTCTGCGAGCAGGTAATCGTGGTGAGCAGTTTGTACGATCCGCTCTGTCCGGCAATCCCGTTGAGGATCGTGGTTGTTGTGTTGACTCCACACGTGCCATAGCTGGTTTGGAAGCTTGGAGCCTTGGAAGTGGTTGGCGTTGATGATGTTGTTGCTGTCGTTGTGGATGTTGTGAACGTGTTGGCGACGGGTAGGCTCTGGGTGGGTGCGGCTGCAACCGGCTGAGCGGCTATCGGTGCTGCGGGTCTGGTGGTGGTTGTCGCCGTGATTGTCGCCGTGGTTGTCGACGAATCGGTGATCGTTACACTTCCGCCGCCACCCGAGGGGAATGCAGCGAACACTTGAGGTGCTGCGGTTGTCGTTGTCGGGGGCGTCGTTGTTGTTGTGACGGCCGCGGCAGGCGTTGAGGTGGTTGCTGGCGCGACGGTGGTTGTTGTCGTTGGAGCGGTAGTTGTAGTGGTTGTTGTTGTGGTGGTTGTCGGAGCGGTTGTCGTGGTCGTTGTCGGAGCGGTGGTGGTGGTTGTTGTTGTTGCTTCCGTAGTGGTGCTTGTGGGAGCAGTGGTGGTGGTTGTTGTTGACGTACTGCTCGACGTGGTTGTTGAAGTTGTTGTGGCGGTTGTTGTTGTTGAGGTGGTTGTGGCCGACGTGGTGGTTGTCGTGGAGCCGTTCACAACTGACCCGTAGATTTTCTGGCGAAGTGCGTCAAGATACGTGGTGACCGGTAGCGTCGCAAATACGTTGCCTGGCCCAGTGATAAAAGACAGATCGGATGCGAACAGCAGGCCGCCCCGTCGTTGCATGGAAAGGTCGACTACGTGCGAGGCATTGACGCTAGAAGTTGAATAAACGATGTGCCAGAACTTTGAGGCGGGATAATTGTTCGTCCAAAAACTCGGTAGCCAAGTCTCGTAAACGGCTGCGGTGTTCTCAAAATTGACGATTACGTCGGCGTTGAGCCCTGATGGGGAGGCAAAGCATTCTTCGGTGTTTCGGCCTGGGTTCAGAACGACTATCGCTCCAGATTTTTGTGCACGGAGGTACTGGACGTGTGTGTCCAACATGGCCGATTTGCTGCACTCCGGAGACGTCTCGTCGAAAAATATCCCGTCAACTCCGTACCAATCGAGGTACTTCTTGATGGCAGGATCCACAGGCTCTTTGGGAACATGGGCGGCTACACCGTCCCCTTCGTAGTTGGTGCTCACGTAGCCAATCACCTTGATGCCAGCTAATTTGGCAGCAGCGACTTGTGTGGCGATTTGAGGGATTGCAGACGATCCCGGGCCGCTATCTGGATTCAGTACCGCGAGGGAGAATTGTTCGCCGATCGCGGTCAAGGTTGCCCATTGCGGTCCGTCGTTGAAGTATGCGGGCATCGCAAATTTCTGGCCGGTAAAAGTACCGAAGCCGAGCGGGGTTGGCGTGTACGAGCCGGCGACCTTGGTGATGAGCTGAGTCCAGTACGTGCTTGTTGGCGCCCCTGCACCGGCTTTCGTGGACAGGTAAGAAACGTTCTTCGTCTCCGAGGTTGTCTTAACGGCGGTTATGTCGATTTCGGCTACTCCCTCGACGCTGTGCCACATTTCAACCGTGCCTGAAGTCCAAGCGGCCGGACTGTAGTTCGCGTAATCTGTAGCGTTAAGAAAAGATAGGTGCACCACGTCGACCTCATTCGCCACGCATGACCCAGGTTCGGTGGACGCATGAAGAGCAATGAGGGAGACTCCGGCGATTCCACGAATAGCGCTGGCCAAGCCGTGGAGATAGGCGCAGGAATTCGAGGTTGAGACGTCTTGAAGGTAAACTCCATCGACTCCGTAATACGTTTTGTAGAGGCCTGCTTCGGCCGCTACGGCTGCGGCGTCTTTGATTTGAACTACCGTGCCATTACTCACCGCTGTAGCTATGAATCCGTAAATCCTTTGGCCAGCGGCCTGGGCTCGTTGCACTCGTTCTAGGTACAGCAGGTCTTGCGAGCTTCCTGGCCCGGTGTCGGGTGAAATCACGACGATTCCCACTTTGCTCCCGGTCTCGTGAAGTTGTGTCCATTCGGTTGTGCCAAAGCTGAAACTGTCGACGGCGACTCTCACCGGGTTTGTAACCGCGACGGATCGCAGCGACAGAGTGGTTTGTACACCTGCGCCGATTAGCAGGGCCACGACACCGAAGAGGGTCCGTCGTGCCCGGCTCGGATTGCTTACAAACGACTTCAACATTCTGCTCCTGGGGAAGGGTTGCGGATACGCCCCGCAGAAACGCAAGAATACAGGGTTTGGTGGGCTGGAACTGGTTTCAAATATTTGTTCTGCAATTTCGACGCGCTTGTTTGTTGAAAGCACCTAGGTATGTCTTCGTGCCGTCGCGGGTTTGGGCGGGGGATGCTGGAGTTCCGGGATAAAGCCCGTTTGGAGGATGAACGAATCCACGGCACACGAGCTTGTGCGCAAAACGGATGTTGGCGCCGTTGGTCTGTTGTTAGAGAACCGCACGCTCAACGAGCAACCCTGCAGCAAGGGCTAGCTCATCGCGGTGCAGCGGCCCAATCAGTTGAATGCTCGGTGGGATCGCAGACGTCGTTGGGTCGCCGGCAGATTGAACGGGCGGAATCGGAAGGGAGAGCGCAGGAAGGCCGGTGAGGTTGGCGAATCGGGTGAGGGAGGTGAGCGGGGCCTTGCTGGCATCTTCGAGCTTGGGCGGGAACATGGCCAGCGTAGGTAGTGCTAAGACATCAAACCGCTGAAACAGTCGGGCCAATTCTTTAGTTGTCTGTACACGTACGTTCCGGGCATCGGCTAGCTGTTGATCGGAGACTGCTTGGCCGAGACGCAGACGTGTCGTAGTAATCGGGTCGACAAGGGCTGCCAGCTTCGGATCATCCAAAAGAAATCGGTTGCCACGCCAGGCTTCTCCTAGCAGCACGGTGATTCCAGCTCGATGCACTTCTTGCCAGTACGGGAGCGCAATATCGAGCACCGCAACACCTGTGGCGAGTAGCGCTGCATCCACCGCGGCGTCTATGGCCGGATCAGTTGCGGTGTCTGAAAGGCGAACCCGACCAATCGTACGTACACGTAGAGCAGCAACACTTTGTATGGACACTGACGGGTCAAGCATGCTCATGCCTTGCACGGTTTCGGGAACGGTGCGAGCCATTGGACCGATGGTGTCGAGAAATGGCGCGAGGGGCCATACCCGGTCGAGGGGAATCCGGCCCCATGTTGTTTTCAGCCCAACAATTCCGCAACATGCCGCGGGGATGCGGATGGATCCACCGGTATCGGAGCCGAGCGCAATGTCGGCCAATCCCATTGCAACGGCGACCGCAGAACCACTTGAGGATCCGCCGGGAACTTTGCCTGCGTCGAGCGGATTGCGTGGGGTGCCGTAGCCCGGGTTGATTCCGTCAGCTCCAAAAGCCAGTTCGTGCAGGTTGGTTTTGCCCACGAAAACTACCTCGCCCCGTGCTTCACGGCGCCGCAATTCGTGGAGTAACGGCGCATCGAACACGGCTTGCGCCGCTTGAGAAGCAACGGCTTTGCAACCAGCGGTCGTGACCGTCCCCACCATATCGACGAGGTCCTTTACGGCAACGCGAAGGGGCGACGACGGTGATCGGTCCGAACCTGTTGGCCTCGATATCGAATACGTGGAGGTCTCCAACAAAACTGTGTCACCCGATTCGGGTTCAGGGAACGTATGGATGAAAACTGAATTCCACGGGTCTTGCGCTGCATGTTCCACGGTGTTGTTCAATGGGCCTTTCGGTGCGCGTTTTGATGGATCTTGCGATGTGCCTTGCATCGTTAATGGTGACCTCACGGCGGGCTGGGTCAAGCGATAGGTTCTAACTATTCGTCGACCTTAGATCGGTTCGTCGCAAGATACGTCAATCTTTGCTGCCAGTGCCACACTGGTTGACCATGAATGCTACGAACGGAAACTTGAAGAACCCTGTGGAGGCCGTTCGTGCTAGCAGCCCAGACACTCGCCCCGCTTCTGCCGTCGAGTTGTCAGTTCAGCCCGACCCCGTAAAGACCCCTGGATCGCTCGCTGGGTTGTCCTCCAGTTCATCTCACCATGCTGACCACTCAGATGAATCTTCGTTTGAACCGTCTTTTGAGGCGCTGACGGGGGTCCCCCAAGTTCGCCCCGTTATCATCATTGGTGCTGGGCTAGCCGGACTCGTGGCGGCCAACGCATTGGCGGCGCAAGGTCGTCGGTCGATTGTTCTTGACAAGGGCCGTGGCGTTGGCGGACGTTTAGCAACACGCAGGATGAAGGGTTCGGGTGGGGTGGTGGCGAGAGCCGATCATGGGGCGCAGTTCTTCACGGTGCGTTCTCCCGATTTCGCTGATTTGGTGCACGATTGGAGGAGGGCAGGCATTGTTCGTGAGTGGTGTCGTGGCTTCTCCGGTGGCAACGATGGCTATCCCCGTTACTGCGCTGAAGCGGGTATGAACACTATTGCCAAGTATCTCGCTGCATCACTCGATGTGGAATGCAATGTGCACCTACGTTCACTGGCCGGTGTCGATGGTTTGCTTTCCGTTGCTACTGAAGATGGCCGACGGTGGGAGAGCGATACGGTGATCGTCACGGCGCCGGTGCAACAGTCTTTGGATTTGTGCTCCAACGGTTGGTTGCCCATTCCTGAGGAGGTGGAAGACGCACTCAAGCTTGTTAGGTACGCTTCATGTTTAGCGCTGCTGGTGAGCTTCGAAGGATCGGCCTTGTTGGGAGAACCCGGCGGAGTGCAGTTGACCCTCCAAGATGATCCCGTGTTCTCCTTCGTTGCCGACAATCAGGTCAAAGGTATTTCTGATGTAGGTGCACTTACTTTACATGTGAACGATTCGGTTTCTGCCGAACGGTACGACCTTGATGATAACGAGACGCGCGCCTATCTTCTTGCTGAAGCACAACGTTTTCTGGGTAACGCAACCCCCATCGAGGTTGAGCTCAAGAAGTGGCGCTACGCTCGGCCGCTCACAGGTCACCCCGATGCCTGCGTTTCCGTCGCCCCAACCGAAGGTACCAACCTCATCTTCGCAGGCGACGCGTTCGGGGGAGCAAAAGTTGAAGGCGCCGCCCTTTCCGGCCTAGCCGCCGCCCAATCCATCCTGGAACGCGGCGCCTGAGCTAGCTTCGCAGCACCCTCGGCAAGCAACGATCGACGGATTGAGCGGGCTTGCACTACGAGCGGAATTGGATTTTAGTTTCGTGGCTGGCGATCTCGGGTTTGGCGGCAAGACGTTGTGCCCATTCCAGCGCTACCGAACTCGCTGACCCGGTCGGAACCACTCGATTGACTACGCCGATTCGGAGTGCTTCGTCGGCATCGATAGGATCGCACATCATAATAAGCTCACGTGCTTTTGCCATACCGATCTCACCAATCAAACGCGGTGTTGCTCCGCAGGCCAACGGGATTCCTAAGTCCACTTCGGGAATGGAGAATTGTGCATCGGCCGCAGCAATGCGAAAGTCACAAGAAACGGCCAGGGCAAACCCTCCCCCGACACACCAGCCTTGTACCGCGGCAACCGTCGGCACCTCACAGTTAGCAATGGCTGCACACGCCCGCAACCCAATTTGGCTGGCGTAACGACGTTCGCGTTCCCCGGCCCCGGAAGCCACGCTCATCCGGTCCCCGCCCGGTGCCGCTTTGCGGTCAGCCCCGGCGCTGAAGGCCCGTCCGGAACCGCTGAGTACCACGGCCCGAACCTCGAAGGCCGAGTTCACCTGCGTGAAGATGGTGGCAACCGCCTCAAGAGTTGCCCCGTCAAGCGCGTTGAGTTTCTCAGGACGATGCAGCTCCACGAACAACACGGAACCCACTGCATGCAACCGTACCGTGGCCAAGGGGGAGGACACGCCCAGCGCAAACGAATCGCTGCTCGATACCTGGGGGTAAAGGGTTTCTGATTGGCTCATGGTGCCAAGTAAAGCCCATCCAGGGTCGTCATCGCCAAGCAGCAACGTAACCATCACAGGATCCTGATAACCAGCTCGTGTCGATACGATGGAAAAGTGGAAACGAGCTTCGGGAAGGTAACAGACGAATGATCACCCCAGATTTAGCTGCGCCGTGGTGGCATCGTGGATTTGCCAACGAAATGGCCGGTCGAGCGGATCTCGGTCGTGCCGCTATTTTACTAAGCGCGCATTTCGAAGAACGAAGCAAGGGAAGCTCGAAGAAGCCGCTGAGAAACTTCGGTGACGTAGAACTGACCATGACGGCGCTCGATGATTTGGCTTTCGGTTGCGGACCAACGTTGGCGGATTGGCATCGAAGGATGTTTGTTGACGCTGAATTCTCGGGCAACGGCCTTGACTACCACGATCCGCGGAACTCCTTTTTGCCCAACGTTTTAGAACGCAAAGTGGGCATACCAATTTCCCTCGCTGTGGTTGGTTTGGAATTGGCCAAACGCATCGGTCTCGCCATGTGGGGCGTTGGAATGCCGGGGCACTTTCTACTTGGTACGCCAACGAATCCCCGAATGCGGAGTCTCGCCACCATCGAGGAAACCTCGTTCATTGACCCTTTTAACGGCGGAACCGTTCTGGGTTTTGGTGGTTGTTCAGTGTTGCTGGAGTCGATGTTTGGCGGTCGTCATGAACTTGATGCGTCCATGCTGGCTCCAGTATCGAGCGAGCTGATTTTGGTTCGCATGACCAACAACTTGAAGTCCATTTATGCTCGGGATCGCAACTTTGATGGACTCACGGCCGTTCTCCGGCTGCGCTCCTGTCTTCCCGAGATGAGCATGGTCGAGGGTTGTGAGCTGGTTCGTTTGCTCGATGCTACCGGCTCGTGGGTTGAAGCCCGATCTGCGCTTACCCAACTGTTCGAGCTCTTTGCCGCCCGGGGCGAGCAAGCCACATTGCAGGGCGAACTCAGTCGCCTAACCGCCCGTCTCAACTAACTGGGCGGATTACAACCATTGGGTCTTGCAGCGACGCGAAGGTGGACCTCTAAGCGTTTGATGCAGGTGCGCCGATCTGAACCTGCCGGTCGGGTGAACCGCCGACTGATGAGTCTTGCTACAAAGCGGTGTTGCGGCGCATCGGCCTCACATGCAGGTACTCCGAATCCACACTTGCCAGTTGGATGAAAGCACCAACTGTTCGGGTGACGGCCCAGCAGCGTCAGAGAGGCGGATGCGTGCACCTTCGGCCTTGCGGGGCGGGCTACGGTTTGACGGTGGAACTAGCCAACACTTCTCGGTGGCAACGGGCACTGAGGGTTACTCCCAACACGGCTTTTCGGTTGCTGCTTGTGCTCTTCGTGCTACTCAGTTTGTCATTGAGCGTGCTGATCCCAGCATGGGAAGCGAACGACGAACCGGACCATTTTCGTAATGTACAAACGCTGGTTAGCGGACGTTGGTATCGGATGGAGCCAGGGGCTGGTTACTCGGCGCACCAAGCTCCGCTGTACTACCTGGGATTAGCGGCGATTCAAAAAGTCGCGGGGCTTTCGCCGTTCACGCCGACACTTGAGGCTAACCCCAAAGCTCCTGAGCGGGGCCTCTTCACTCACAACGATGGCGATGCCCAGCGGCGAGTTGTTCTGCTTCGTATGCCTAGCATTCTTCTAGGTGCACTTACCGTTTGGCTTACTCGCCAGGCAGCGCGAAGGTCGGGAGCTTCGGAGTGGGGAGCGGTGCTGGCCGCAGCGATCGTGGCCATGTTGCCGCGTTTTATTTTTCTGTCATCGGTAATCAACAACGACACGCTGGTTATCACCCTTGGGGCTTGGGCGACGATGCTTGCCGTGGGTTTGGTGGCCGACGATGACGTATCTGCAAAGCGGCTCTTTGGGTTTGGTGCCGTGCTTGGTCTCATGCTCGAAACGAAATTGTCTTCGGTGCCAATTGTGATTGCTTTGGCTCTGGGTGTCGTGGCTGCGCGGTTTGTTCAGCGCCTCGGTGATCGGGCCAAACCTGGGCGGGTGCTACGTGCACATACCCAAGGTTCATCTAGTCGCTTGATGCTTAGTGCCCGGTTGATGGCGATGATTACTGCTGCGGCTGTACTTGTTGCTGGGCCGGTTCTGGTTTCCAACCAACTTCGCTACGGTGATCCGCTGGCTTCGAAAGCCAGTGTTGACTACTTCCGTGAGCTCCTTCCACCCCTCGTTGCTGTAACGCAAACGTGGCAGTGGTTCGGTCTTGGCGTGGGCTCCGGGTTTGCAACGTCCTTTTGGTATGTCTCCGGTTGGAATCAGTTCCGTTGGAAAGCCGAAACCTATGTGCCCCTGTGGTTCCTGGCTTCGGTTGGCCTTCTTGGCTGTTTGATGCCGAGGCGAAAGGTTGCTGCGATCAAGACCGCAACCCACCCCAAAGGGGCATCGGGGGAATCCCAACAAGTATCGGGCGTAGTTCCGCTTCTGGTTGGGGTTTGCCTTGCGTCAGCATCGGTGGTTTGGATCCTGGCTACGCAAACCACGCAATGGCAGGCCCGAACTTCGTACCCGGGGCTTGCTGCCTTCGCCACACTCATCAGCATCGGCTACCGAAAGCTGCGCATCCCTCTGTCGTTACAGTTCTTACTCCCCGCACTCAGTCTCGTCGGAACCCTCTACGCCATCCACGCCGACGTGATCAATCGATACTTCGTTTAGAGCGCGAGCCGATAGGCGAGCGCCCAATCAAGCACAGCACAATGCTTTTCGGACGGCGACAGCCGGACGGCAAAACCCCACAACCAACAAGCCTTCCTATTGGCGCGGCCTCTTAGCTTCCGCATTGGCATCTTTGGCACGAAGTTGTGCGGCGCCTTCGCAGAACGCGTTGAAATCACAGTACGAACATGCCGGGCCGGGGATGACTGCATTGGTGTCACTGATGGCCCTAGTGATATGAGTACCTACGAGTCTTCGTTGCTGGGATGCGATGGACTCATCCCAAATCGTGGTGTGCAGCACTGGTTCATCGCCACCGAGATAGCAAAGCGTCGTCCGCAATCGATCAGCCTTTGTACCCCAAGCATCTAGTGCCAGGAGCCCATAGACGGCCATCTGTACGGCGGTATCGTTCGGCAAAGCAGTGATTGGGTAGTCTGCGAGCGGCGCTCGACCGGATTTGATGTCGACGATCTCGATGGTGCCATCGTCATACGCGTAGACAACGTCCATACGGCCAGACAGAACCGTGGTGTTCCGGTCAATGTTCGGGGTGAAGGAAAAAGCTGATTCCGCGAGGGTCGGTTTCAACGAGGCGAATCGTGTCGCCAAGTAGTTCCTTCGAATCCGATCACGCAAGGTGTCGGAAGCGAACTGAGCTGTAGTTAAAGCACTGGGTTCTGCGGTGGGCGATCCGTTGGACACAGGTTGGGAGCTCTTAATCGGTAGAGCATTGAATCCGGATGTTTCAAGATTTGTCCCAGGTCCGGATGTTTCAAGATTTGTCCCAGGTCCGGACGCAATCCAGGCGTGTACGGCCGTGCCAAATTCCGCCGCGGGGGATCGTCGGCGAGGAAGCGGAAGCACATAGGTCCAGTGGTACTTGCGCGGGCAAACGGCCACAACGCCAAGGGCGGAAACCGGAAGGGACGTAACCGATAAACCCTGTGCAGATAGACCCTGTGCAGATAGACCCTGGGCAGATAGACCCTGGGCAGATAAACCCTGTGCAGATAGACCCTGTGCAGATAGACCCTG
>JAYTWN010000253.1:0-6118 GCA_043743435.1 Acidimicrobiia bacterium | reverse complement strand
CGACGAGCATTTGACGTCACCGTAGCTTTCACCCCCTAAGCGTAAAGACAACAGCGAGCCTTGAGGAGGGGGCAACACGCGCTCGCGCGAACCAACCGTCGTAAGAATCACCGCCCACGAAACCCCAATATGCCAACTCATGGTTGCGGTTTTCGTGGGTGGCTTGGTTGCTCAAGGGGATACGAACGGTAAATCAACGGTGCCTTACGAGTGCAGCAGGCCGAGTGGCCAATAGCGAAGTTCACTTACTCTAAGTTGACTTCGCTATTGCGTACGACCAACAGCCGGATTGCGACGCGGTCCGTAGGAAGTGTTGCTGAGATTTGCTGGCCGTTGATTGCCAGTTGGTTCGCGCGAGCGCGTGTTGCCCCCTCCTCAAGGCTCGCTGTTGTCTTTACGCTTAGGGGGTGAAAGCTACGGTGACGTCAAATGCTCGTCGGTCGGTGAAGGTTGTCGCATCGAAGGTGCCCCCCGGCGTAATGATGAGTGTTCGCAATGCAACGACGCCTGATGCTTATGTTGATCCGGACAATTTTCGGGAGGCGGCTCAGGCTTTGGTGGCAGCTCGTCACCGATTGTTGTTGGCTGCGGATCAGGCCGATTTGGCTTCTCGTCGGGCGGGGACTCCGATTCGAACCGGGGAGGTGCGGGCCAAGATCGAGTTGCTGTCCAACGAGGTTCGACGGATTGAGGCGCAGATTAGCGATGCCGCCTATTCAGAGTCCTTGGCGCGTGGGGCAGAAGCGGCGGGTGGGTTGGTTCGGACTTTGGCTGGACGAAAGGGTGGTGGGCAGGTTGCTTTTGGCCTTGATGAGTCTGAGGGTGGTGCCGCTCGACTAGCTAAACGCTTTAGTGGGCAACTTGGGGGGCCCGGTGGCTTTGGGCGCGGAGGAAGGGTGCGGGGCTCTTCGCAGAGCGATCCGTTTCGTCGGTTGGGTGGCCAGTTTGGTTTTAGTCGGAATACAAGTTCAGGGCTTGGGAGCGTGCCTTCTTCGTTGGCCTTAACAAGCGACGCTTCAGAGGTCACGTTGTTGGCTGAGCGGGTTAAGGAGCTTGAGGCGAAGAGCGATGCTGATCTTAAAGCTTTGGGTGTTGAGGAGCTGGATCGTTTGGCGCTTGCGTTGATCAATGTGAAAGACGATGCGCGGATGTCTAAGGGTGAATTGAAGCTGGCTTTGCGGCTCGCACGGGCGAGTGGAGCTGCGAGCCCAGAGTTACATTTGGCGGCGTTGGCTGCAGGGAATGTAAGAGCGCTTCGAGCGTTGGCCGATCACGGCAGTTTCGCTCGTGAACTTCGCGATCAAACCAAAGCGCTATCGGATCAGCAACTCAAAGCACTGTCTTCAACAGAGCTTGCCGGTTTGGCTGGGATATTGGTCCGGGCCGGTGACGACAGCGAGCTGACCGGTAAGGACCTTGATCAGATTCTGCGAGTGTTGGTGGCGTTCAACAGCACGCAACGGTCTGGCGACGATGCACTCTCAGTTATCGATATTTCTATCGGTCCGAAACTGCTGAAGGCGTTAGCTTTCTCGGCCATCAAAGTTGACTACGCAAACGGCAAGTATGAGGAAACTCCTCTGGCTGTGGAGTTACGCAAGTTGGCTGGAAGAGCATCGTTTGCTCCAGCGTTTTCTTCGAGTGAGTTGGCGAAGCTTGTGGAGAAAGGCAACGCGGAAGTCGCCGGGTTCCTGTTTGCCGGCGGTGGTATTGCGTATTCGAAGCCGATGTTGGAGCTCGGTTTCAAACGCTTCGTCTTACGTGACGGTGAGCTGGATGATAAGCAAACTGGCTTTCTGCTGATTGATCCTCCAGGGTTCCGGGTTCTTGCTGCGCTTGCGAGCAATCCAGCGGCTGCTTCAGGGATCATGTTTGACAACAAGTCTCCCGATCAGGCTTGGACCGACTACAAGAAGTTGCTTGATGGACCCGACCGGCTTTCTCAACGTCGAAGCTGGAATTCCAGCGAGAATAAATGGAAGTTAGAAGGAGACGGAGCGAACGACAAAGAAACCGATCTTGCTGCTGCCCTGTTCCTAAGCGCCGCTACGAAAGGCTACTCCGCGAGTCACGCTGCTGTGGGTGAAGGTAAGTACCTCTACGGCATTCTCTCCAAAGCTGTAACCGAACTAGGCAAATACAAACTCACCGACGGAGGCCGAGTAGCCCTTGCCTCCCTCCTAAACCAAACCATGGCCCACCCCGACTACACCATCAGATTCTTCGACACTCTCGCCGCCGATGCTCACGTTTTGGAAGGTTGCTCGCGAGAACAGCTCCTACAACTTGTGAAAGAGTTATCTAAGTCGCGTGCCGCTGGAGAGGAAATACTTTCAGGGGTCCCCAAGCTCCTCGCTCAAATCGACATCACGATAAAAGAGGACTCGGAGTATGGAAACGCTTTCCGTGCAGGGTTGGCCTTCAATCAAATAGTTGATGCTGTGAACGCGGGCTTAGCTGACAGGTCAGAAAGAGATCGGGCTCGGGCTGAAAAGTTTGCGCTGCTCAGTATCGGCTTGGTTAGTCTGGTGACCGGCGGACTCGGGGCGGTCGCGGCAGCTGGAGGGTCTGCAGCAGGTGCGGTTGCCTGGGCTGCAGCCGGGGACGTCGTTATGACCTATATTTCGGGACTACCAAATGGCTCTTTCGAAAAAGTCAAGTTTGATGAGCTGGTCATGTTCGCACTTCAAATGCAAATTCTTAGTGTCCAGTTCCCGGAAGCGGTGTCTATGAGACGGGAAACGTCGATGTCGAAATATCTGAAAAAGAATGAGTTGCAACTTCCTAAACCAGAAGAACTTCACCAAATGATGATCGACGTCAACAATCTCTTCAGCCTTCGAACAGCCGAAGATGGGCAAAAGTTCAAATACCCTGAATCTGTGGCAATTTTTCATGCGGCGCTAACCGGATGGTCTTTGGCGACGAAAAAATGAGACTGAGAACAAGTAGCTTCATCCGTGGTCTTGTTTGTGTCTTGGCGCTTTCCGGATGTGGAGCGAGTACTCCTTCATGGATTCCCAATTTAACGTTGTTGGATCAATTCGCTGCGAAAAATCCTGAGACAGACAACGGAGAGTCACGTCAGTTGTTGCTTGAATTTATGAAGTCTGCAGTGACCCTCAACGGCAAGGATCAACCCTCCGTCGAAGAGGCCAACCAGCGGAGGCGAGTCGGTTTCGAAACTCTTCGTGGGTACTTCGTGAAGAACATGCCGTCGTCGGACGGCCTCAACATTTGTTTTCCCGCCGACTATCGAATGCCCTCTCGCGGTGAGTTTGACAATCTCCAGTTTGCCCTTGCGGTAGCGCAAGAATGCAGACTTATCCAACAAAACGGACCATCGGTGCAGAAGCTTCGCGAAGATCCGTTCGTTGCCAAATACATTGGCTCGGACGGCAATCTTGTAGCTTCTGGCGATCTCGACTTGATGCATCAAGAGATTCACGACGCAACGAATAGCCGTGAGCCCAAAGACGAAAAGCGGTTCCGGTACGGCAGCGTTTTATCCTTGATCCAAATGGCATGGCCCAGTACCTGAATGGAAGTGGGTTTTGATGACCCTATTGCAGCGGTGCAGTGATAACCGCTGTACAACGTTCGAATAATCCAAGCGCCGCCCTATATTTCGATCAATCTGATCCCTGAAGGTCGTAAATCCTTGCTCAGCTTGGCTGGTCGGGTGAGTTAGCGGCCCCTGGATCTTGGCCCTGCACTAGTGGCCGCCGATGCGGAGTTCGGATTTGTAGATGCGCTTGGGGCCGAGTTCCTTGTGGATGCGTTCCGCTATGCGCGCATAGGCAAGTGACGCTTCGCTGGTGGGATCAGAGGACATGATGGGTTCTCCGATGTCCATACCTTCGCGCAGGTCGGGCACCAGCGGGATTTGGCCGATTAGGGGGATTTGGAGATCGTCGGCCAAGAGTTGTCCGCCACCGGAACCGAAGATTTCGTAGCGCTTGCCGTCGTCACCAGTGAACCAGCTCATGTTCTCAATCACGCCGTGGACGCGCATATTGATTTGGGGCTGACGGGCCATCGCAGCAGAACGTTGAGCAACACGTTGGGCAGCAGCTTGCGGCGTAGTTACTACGTACACTTCGGATCGCGGCAGGTACTGGGCCATCGACAACGCAATGTCGCCGGTGCCTGGTGGCATGTCGATCAGAATGAAATCGGGCTCGCCCCAGTACACATCGTTGAGGAACTGCTCAAGCGCCTTGTGAAGCATGGGTCCGCGCCAAATGATTGCTCGATCTTCTTCCACCATGAAGCCAATCGACATGGCCGCAACACCGTGACGGACCGGCGGAATTACGAATCCGTCAACAATGGTTGGGGCCTGTTCAATACCCAGCATCTTGGGAATCGAGAAGCCATACACATCAGCATCGAGCACGCCAACAGTGCAACCGCGCTGCGCTAAGGCAATGGCCAAGTTAACGGTCGTCGACGATTTACCCACGCCACCCTTGCCCGAAGTGATGCCCAAAATGCGCGTCTTCGATCCGGGCTGCATGAACTTCGGCGCACGCTTCGGGCCCTCGCCATGACCGTGCCCAGCTTGGCCAGCGTTCTCGTGATCGATATCGTCGGCCTGGAGACGAGCACGAAGCAAAGCGCGCTCATCATCGGTCATCCACTCCACGTGAATGTCGCAACGCGAAGCGCCGATCCCAGCAACCGCGGCTCGCACCGCTGCAGCGAGATCGCCAGCAACGGGGTCATCTTCAATCTTGGCTACCAAAACCACGCCAACGTCGTTGCCCTTGATCTCAATACGGCGCACCATATCGAGCTCGGTGATGGGCTTGCGCAACTCGGGTTCAAGCACTGCATTGAGCGCCTCAACAACTTGGGCTTCAGAAATCGACACTTCAAAGACCTCCACGGTCACGTCAAAACTTGGTCACTGCAAAACTTCAACGATCGATCAACGACCCGCAACACCCGAACTGCACTGAGGCGCCAGGTTGAGCAATCCCGTGTTTCGATCGTATGTGGCTAGACAAAACTTCAACCCCACAAGCCCCGTCGCTCTTGCCATCAGGAGCTTTGGAACTCCATTTTGAACAAACAATGCGGGAAGTGCGAGAGAAAGACCGTCTCGATTCTCCGTTTGCCCAAAAAACGAGCAACCAGGTACAGCGAAACGGCGTCGCCTAACGTAGTGGCGTGCACCGACAACGTTCGACGGCCCAGCGCCCTTCGAAAGCAAAACTGCGCCCTCTGCAGACGAGCCCAAACCGTTGCGTGCCACCAACTTCATCCGCTTCGCTCGCACTTGTTCAGGGCGAAGTTCATGGCACCTAACCCATCCGATCTCGAAAGCAAGGTCGCGGATCCGTTGGCAAGGCACGCTGGAACCTTGGAAACCCCATTGTTGGATGCACCTCGAGCTACGCCCGTCTCAATACGATCTGGGCGAAGTAGAACCGATTTGGCAGGCTCCGTCGGCAGCGAAAAAGCCTTGCATGCCCCGGTGGGCTTGGGAAGTGGAACGGGCAGCGGAAGTGCAGGTGGTACCTTGGGAGGAGTCTCGGTTGGGGTTGCGCCAAGCGGTGAGGAGTTCTCGGCGGCGGTCACGGCGGCCACGACGATGTTTGGGGACCCCACTCGGCGGCGGATTTATTTGTTTGCCCGGGAGAACCCGCGAGGGGTTACTGCGTCGCAAGCGGCGGAACATACGAACCTGCATCCCAACGTGGCCCGGCACCATCTGGACAAGTTGGCGGCTGGCGGATACCTCGATGTTGTGGCTGATGTCACCGAGGGTAGATCGGGGCGCCCATCGAAGCGGTACCGGTCAACCGGCAAACCCATCGACCTGGAATTCCCGGCTCGCCGCCATGATTTGATTGTCTCGTTGCTGTCCAAGGCCCTCGAATTGCTGCCCGACGACGTCGCCTCCGCCATGGCCGAAGAGGTAGGCCAACACTACGGACGAGAACTGGCTATGCAACTGAACCCCGGGGACCGCCAACGATCTATGCGCTCAGCCCTGCACACCGTCGCCGACGCCCTCACCGCTCACGGATTCGCCGCCCATACCGAGGCCCGCGAAGGCTCCATGTCGATCGTCCGCGACCACTGCCCCTTCGGAGACCTGTCCGCCTCC
>JAYTWN010000252.1:0-7900 GCA_043743435.1 Acidimicrobiia bacterium | reverse complement strand
ATCGAATCTTGGCGGCCATGTCATCGTCAAGACCGCGAGCCAGCACTACGTAACGCCCTTTGCGATTCAGGCGCTCTTTGATCCATTCGGGATTGAAGCCGATCACCGGAGCAAGCAATGCCGCGGTGTCGACCGTCTCTGCTGCGGCGGTTTTGGGATCGCCGATGAGGCGCCACTCGTGCACACTGATGGCCAACGGCACATGGAAACGGTCAAGAAGATCGCCGCGCTCAGGCGGCAACACAATGGTACGCGTACGTTGCTTTTTGCTGAGTGCTACCAAGGAGGTTCGGTTCCGAACTTGGAGACTGAAAATCTGCGCGGCCATGACACCGAAGACCACAAGCCACACCAACGTGATGCCGCGGTAGTGACGAAAGGGTCGTCGGGTCAGCAGGCCGTGGCGGGTGCGAGTGACGCGACCAGCTTCGTCTCGACGGGCGCTTTGGCGCTGCTTAGGACGACGAGGAGGTTTACTGCTGCGCTGGGGTCCACCGGTTCGTCCGGATCGTTGTTCTTGACGTGAACCTTGAGCTGGGCCTTGAGACTGCCCCGAAGCACCGCGCGGTCGGCGAACAACGGCCCGTCGCTCTAGAAGACCACGGTTCGTTGCTGCTGAAGCGGTAAAGGATCTCTCTCGCCTGGACCCGGAAAATTGATTAGCGGTGCCGACGCCCGCAGGCGCCAAAGAAAACCGGCCCATTGCTCAGCGAACGATCCGTGTAGCTGCCAACGCAATTGGTGCTGCTGTAGGCAGAAACCGAACAGTTTTCGGTGGCTCGAGGCCAAGTTCTTGGGCGACGGAAACGATGCGATCCGGCGCTTCCAGAGTGGCAACCTGTACTCGTAGACGCTGGTTCATGCGCTCTGCTTGGGTGATGTCAATGTTGAGTTTGTCGATGCTCAGCTGCGTGCGGGCCAAGCTTGCGTGCATGAACACTGCGGCGAAGGCGATGCTCACCAACGCCACGATTCCCAAAGCCCCGAGGACCTTTTTACGAACCGAACCAACAGTCTTGCCACCACGAAGCACGAGTAACGATGGGGCTGTCGCTTTTGATTGGGGTTTTGCGCGGTGATTGGCGTGAGGAAGGAAATCCGTGTCAGCCAAGGCTAAGGCGCCACTGGTAGCAAAGCTGCGTGGCCCGGCGGTTGATTGGCCGGTCCTTACTGGCGTTTGGGCTGATGTACGAACTGGTCGGACTGACTCAAATGATTGATCGTCACCGTTCGAATGCGCTGAAATTCGACTGCCCGGGCTCTGGGGTCGCGAGGACGTGGGGCGCAGCGTTGCTGGAAGAGCGAACGAACCTTCCGCACTCACCCGGCCGTTTCGCGATCCAGCAATCACCCGATTAGCGGGTCGCGAAAATCCGGTTCGGGCCTGCTCTGTCGCCTGTGCTCGTTCTTCCAACTGCAGTCGTTGTTCGGCAATCATTGATGCCAGAATGCCGCGGCCACGTACCGCATCGAGTGCTGGCGTTCCATCGGTTAGTTCCATGGCAAAAGCAAGCGCACGTTCGTTCTCGCGGGTCGACTGAGGCCGCAGGTTGGCAAGAGGATCGGTTTCGATGCGGTCAAGAAGATCGTTCATGGGTTGCTCCGGGGAAGAAGCGCAGCCGAGGAGGAGTCATCAGCAACGAAGGAAGTACGAGCGGCTTCGCCACGACGGGCACGGGCCATAACAGGGGAACTCTGTCGAGAGGGTTTCGTCGTCAACGTTCCAGTGACTTCGGCCGACGAGACCGGCGAGGCTTCAGAAGACGATCCAACTGAAGCTTCCAAAGAGATTTGATCATTTGCTGGCTCCGCAGCCGGGGAAGGAAATCCTGCGGAACCAGCCATGACAAAGACTCGTGCGACAGCACTAGCCGCACGAGGATTCGAAGCAATTTCTGCTTCAGTTGGGCGAGTTACACCCCGTCGCATCATCCGGCCTCGGGGAAGCGCCCCACAAACACAGGGCAGGCCGGATGGACACGCACAACCACCGGTTTCGGCTAACCGAAAACGGTCCTTCACGATCCGGTCTTCACCGGAGTGATACGACAACACGATGCAACGCCCACCGGGCGCCAACACGTCGAGCGCGGCATCAAGGGCGCGCTCCAAAACCCGTAGCTCATCATTAACTTCGATGCGCAACGCTTGAAAGGTCCGCTTTGCGGGGTGACCACCAGTGCGACGGGTAGCCGCCGGGATGGCGTTGGTAACGATCTCTGCAAGTTGCACGGTGTTCGTTAGGGGGCGATGGGCGATGATGGCGCGAGCCACACGGCCGGAGAATTTTTCGTCGCCATACACGTGCAGCACTCGGCTGAGATCGCGCTCGGAGTAGGTGTTGCACACGTCGGCAGCGGTCATGCCCTGCGTGGTGTCCATGCGCATATCGAGCGGAGCGTCGTTGCGGTACGAAAAGCCACGCTCAGCCAAATCGAGTTGCGGTGAACTCACCCCAAGGTCAAAGAACACCGCCATGACGGGAAGCCCCTTGGACTGTTCCCCTACTGCGTCGACAATATCGTCGTAACGGCACTGACGAATAATGGCCCGTTGCCCGTAGCTCGCCAAACGTGCTGTGGCCGCGGCGATGGCGAAAGGATCGCGGTCCAAACCCAGCACCGTGACGTTGGGATACGCATCGAGAATGGCTCGGGTATGTCCGGCTCCGCCCAGAGTTGCGTCGATGACCAAACCGTTGGCCACCGGTGCAATGGCTTCGAGCGTTTCGGCCTTCATGACCGGAACGTGGGCGAATATCTTGTCCGGCGTTGGGGTGGTCTCGCTGCTCATGGTCGAGCCTTTGCCGCGACCAGCTGGGTGAAACGACCGGGTACGTTCGAGGCGTTGCTCAGCGGAGATTTCTTCAGTTTGGGGCCGGTCACGTTTATCGACGGTTTTGCATGGATCGAACGGATCGAACGGGTTGCACCAGTCGAGTGCATCGAATGCATCGCCTTGATCTGCGTAGATCGATTCGACTGTGCTGGCCGGAATGGCGAAATCGAACTCATCGAGATGAATCGAGAGCTGGGTCGAGAATGAAGTCCTCGACGACCGGTTCGGTTGGAGCGGCTCCACCGTTGGGGCCGTTTGGGAAGTTCGGGCGAGGTGGAGTAGCCGTTGCAGACGGCTTTGACCACAGCGTCGAGGCGAATGCGAGATTGGGTATGCGCGCATAGCATCACTCACTATCGCTTTCGAGATATTCGTCGTAGCGGGCGGCATCCCAGACTTCGAGACGATCACCGGCACCGATAATGGCCAAAGGGCCACCCGATCCAATGACGGCCTTTTCACGGAGCACTTCGGGAATGGTGATGCGAAACTGCGCGTCTACCTTGGCGGCGCTGGCGTAGGAGGTGAAGCGACGGTATTCACGTGCTCCAGCGGCTCCACCGGTAAGCTCAAGGTGCTTTTTCTGAGCCAACTTTTCGTTGAAGCCCTCTTCGGGCCAAATGGCAATTTCACTGTTCTCGCCGAGGGCGAAGTACAAGGGCCCGTGGAGGTTGTCCCGGTATTGCGACGGGAGCACGATACGCCCCTTGTCGTCCAAGGAATGTTGGGCGCGGCCTAGCAGCATGGCGAGAAACCCCTGCCGGCTCTGGCGGGCCCCATCTCCGCTTCGCTTCGAGTCCCAACAATGGGTTCTTTCCCAACCGGCAAGCCGGATTGGGAACTCCGTGTTGGCGAGCAAAACTGGAGGAATGCGCAGTAAATGTCACTGAACGGGAAAAACGCTCGCCCGGCGACGGGAGAGGACAGGGTGATTTGTGTTGAGATTTCCACTTCCCTCCACATGCCCCCATAACTTACCACTGTGCTCCATTAGGACGCTAGGAGTAACTCGCGTCGTCCTAAAAATTTCCTAACATTTAGACCAATAGTCACGTTTTGCGGTTGATTGGATCGCGAGTACCACTTTCCGTCCAAATTTCAGCCTTGTAATTGATCAAAGCACCCATTTGCCCCCAAGCCCGGCGGGTCCTTCCCTCCACCAGCGTTGAACCGGTTCTCCACTGGCCCTCCACTGTCGCTCGACCCAAACCCCGCCTGTCCGCCACTGCCCCTCTACGCCAACCAAAGGCCAGGACAGCCCCCAATAGCGGCGGGAAGGCACTTGCCCCACACAACAATGCAGGCTCTGTCAAAGGGACCGCTTCGCAGAAGTGCACGGTCGCGTACCAAAATCCGGATGACCCCCCTTTCGCAAAGACAGGGTTTGCGCTCACCTCAATCAGTCCGAGCAATTCGACCTCGTCCACGCGACAAGCCCGAATCGTTACGACACCAAGCAATTGCCGATCATCGGTCGAGCCGTTTCCCGATCGAAGAATCTACCGTTTCACCCGGTTCTGCGTTCGACGAATTTTGAAACCGACGCTCCCAACCTTGCGAACCCGAAGGATCCGATATTGGCTACCAGACTTACAAAAAAATCAGTCGCGCCGAGATGGCTTGAGCTGCAGCAGCTGTGTCGCAGAAAATGCTCTGTTGATGGTTGCGGACCCGGCCAGCGGGAATCGACGGGTCGCCGAGCAGCAACTGTTTGAGCGGTTCAGCCTTGTCGGCACCCGGGGCCAGCCACAGCAATGCATGGGCCTTGGCGAGTTCGGGGTAGGTGAGAGTGAGTCGACGGAACCCCTTGTAGAGCCCGGTGAAGGTAACGCCACGATCGGCCACACCAAGAGCTGGATCGCCGGGGAGTAGCGATGCGGTATGCCCGTCGCTACCAAGACCAAGGTGGACGAGATCGAGACCCTCGGGGGCGAACCTGCTTAACGTTTGCTCGTACAGGTGGGCTCGGGCATCGGGTGGCATTTCTTCGTTCACCGGCATGGGGTGCACGTTGCCTGCAGGAACATCAATGAGATCAAGCAAACACGCGTGCAGCTGGGTAAGGTTGCGATCGGCGCTTCCCTCGGGAGCCAATCGCTCGTCGACCTGGAAGAAATGTACGGATCGCCAATCGATGTCATAGGTAGCCAGGGCCTTAAACATCGCTGCGGGCGTGTTACCACCCGACACAGCGAAGCGAACGGTGCCGCGTTCGGCAATCGTGGTTTTTAGGTATCCACTGACCCACGCAGCAGCTCGCGACGCCGATTCTTCAAGGCTGTTACATACCGTGACGTTGCGAATGCCCGTTGCCATCGTCCTCGTGGGTACAGTTTCACCAGGTCGCGTTGCCATGCGCAACAGTTTCGCAGCTCGAAGCTCCGCCACGTGGTTTCGCCCTGGCTCGGCCTTTGGTTTCGCCCTGGATTTCGCCCTGGATTTCGCCCTGGGTTTCGCCTTCCGTTGATCTGCCCGTTTACACCTCGCCGTTCCCACCTCGCCGTTTGCACGTTGCTGCTCTTGGCCTCCGGGCAACGGAACGTTCAATTGGTCATCGTTTTGCCGAGTTCATGGCAAGAATGGGACGTATGCGGCTCTGGTTGTGGTTTCGTCGGCTCCTGGTGGTTGGTCTTTTGTGCGGGCTTCTTGGCGTGCTGCCCTGGCTGGGCATGCGTTTCGGAGCGAGATCCGCGGTCGAGAAAGTTGCCGGAGCCCCGAAGCGCAATGTCGCCCTCATCCTTGGGGCGGGGATTACCGCGGATAAACGTCCGTCGACGGTATTGCAACGGCGAATCGATGTGGGAGTGGCGCTCTATAAGTCCGGCAAAGTTCGCAAACTGTTGATGTCGGGCGACAATTCCGAAGCGCTGTACGACGAAGTGACCGTGATGAAAAAGGCTGCGGTCAACGCTGGGGTTCCTGCTGATGACGTGCTGTTGGACTACGCCGGGTTCCGCACGCTTGATTCATGTGTGCGCTTACGAAAAGTGTTTGGCCAAACAGAAGCAATTGTGGTGTCGCAAGGTTTTCATTTGGCTCGCTCCATCCATTTGTGTCGATGGGCTGGTGTCGAGGTTGTGGGCGTTGAAGCCATTGACGATCGGGGCCGTTCTTTCCGAGTGGTATCAACCATCCGAGAGGTTTCCGCTTCGCTGCAGGGCTGGGTAGAAACTCACTGGTTTGGCCGCTCCGCCAAGTTCCTCGGCGACCCCATCGACATCGACAACCCACCACCCGAAGCCCTCGAACAACCCCTCTCAGCATCTCCGCAATAGACAAAATATACAGCCCGGGATCGTTCAACTCGCCTTTACTTGATCTGACGTGTCAGCATAAAGGGATGAGCGCCGAAGCCCCTGACACCATTGTTCCAAACACTGTTCGAACCACTGAAGGAGGCGCCACCGCGACCGCCTCCGGGGAAGCAGCGATGATCAGCAACCCGGAACCCGAAATTCTCTACGCCGTCGACGGGCGGATCGCCGTGCTCACCTTCAATCGTCCGGAACGCATGAACACCATTTCCGGTCGCATGCTGGCATTGTTCAGCGAACTTATTATCAAGGCCGATCAGGATCCCAATGTTCGATGCATTGTGATCACCGGTGCCGGTAAGGCATGGTGTGCAGGGCTGGATATTGCGGCGGAATCGCAAGGCAAGGGACTGAATATTGCCGGGAGCCCGGGCGAACTCAACCTTCGCGACACGCCTCCGATCGTGTTGCACAACTGTGAAACTCCCACCATTGCTGCACTCAACGGCGGGGCGGCGGGTTACGGCATGGATCTGGCGTTGGGTTGCGACATCAGAATCGCCGGGACTTCGGCCAAGATGGCAGCGGCATTCACCAAGCGAGGCATAGTTCCGGAGAGCGGTGGAACCTGGCTGCTCCCGCGCCTGCTCGGCTATGCCAAAGCCGCCGAATTGGCCTTCACCGGACGAACGCTGACCGCCGCGGAGTGCCTCGATCTCGGTCTGGTCAACCACGTGGTGGAGAACGGCGAGCTCATCAGCTACGCCATGGATATGGCCAACGAAATCGCCGCTAACGCTCCACTTGCCGTTCGCGCCACCAAACGCATGATGCGCATGGCTGAAACGGAAACGTTTGAACAGAACGTTCATCACGTGTTCCTACAGTTGCTGCCCTTGGTTCGCACCCACGACTTTAAAGAAGGTATGGCCTCATACCTTGAGCGTCGCCCGGCAAACTTCGAAGGCCGATAGCGGTCGGCTTACCTTCAACCCGGCGAACGCACCCGCCCACCCATGGCAACAAGAGCCCCAATGCCGACGGATTCGCTAGGAAGCGGTGAGCATCTGCAGAAAGCTCTCCACTGCATCAGGCGGAACAGTGGAACAGGCGTCTTCTAGGTCTTCATAGGCGCGCGTACGATCGTCGTCACTCAGCACGCAATAGTGCAGCAGCATCGACGGATCCCAGCCGTGGAGCAAGCCACACTGAAACAGGGCTGCTTCGCGTGTTCGCTTCTGGGAAATCCCAACCACCTTGGCGCCACCAATCGTTACCTCACCGGGTCCTAACCCTGAGTAACAGATCAGCTTGGACCACTCGTTGGTACGCAACGGTCCGCGATAGGCGGCAACGTCGAGCGAGGAATCATACGTACGCAGACTATTTGCCCACAATTCTCCGAGCCACCAGAACGCCTCGCCAACGTCGGTCCGCCACAGTGGATCGTTGACCCCAATGAGCACATCGATCCAACTCACCGACGACGCATCGAGCCAAACCGCTCCCCCACCGCTACGTCGGCGGACCACGGCAATTCCATTGGCCTGTGCTGCGGCACCGTCGATCACGTCGTCACGCTGGGCTACCCCTAACACGATGGCCGGACGGGTAACCGTACGCACACGAACAATTCGAGCCGCATTGCCCGCACCGAACCCTTCAAGGCGTTCCCGATCCGGCTTGCCGGTCGGAAATGAACCCTCTGGTGGGACTCGAAGCAAAGCGGAGATGGGGCCCGCCAGATCAGACCAGGGTTCCCGATCCGGCTTGCCGGTCGGAAATGAACCCTCTGGTGGGACTCGAAG
>JAYTWN010000251.1:0-2528 GCA_043743435.1 Acidimicrobiia bacterium | reverse complement strand
ACGCGCTCGTCGCCTCGGGAGACTCTGTCCCTATCGAAGAACTTCACGCCCGCGGCGCCACATTGCAGTGCGATGATGCCATCAACATCCAGTACACATCGGGCACAACCGGCTTTCCGAAAGGCGCCACACTCTCCCACCACAACATTTTGAACAACGGCTACTTCGTGGGCGAAGGGCTCAGCTACACCGAAAATGACCGTGTTTGCATCCCCGTGCCGCTCTATCACTGCTTCGGCATGGTCATGGGCAACCTCGGCTGCACCACCCACGGAGCCGCCATGATCTATCCCGAAGCCGCTTTCGACCCAGCAGCAACCCTACGTGCACTTAGCAGTGAGAAGTGCACCTCGTTATTCGGTGTACCTACGATGTTCATCGCCGAGCTCGGGCATCCCGAATTGGCCACTACCGACTTTTCCTCCATGCGCACCGGACTCATGGCCGGCTCCCCCTGCCCCGTCGAAGTCATGAAGCAGGTCACCTCGACCATGGGTATGCCCGAGGTAGGCATCGCCTACGGAATGACCGAAACCTCACCCGTAAGCACACAGACAGCCACCGACGACAGCCTCGATCGTCGAACCGGAACTGTCGGCCAACCCGGACCGCACATTGAGGTGAAGATCGTCGATCCCGAAACCGGGCTGTTAGTCCCCCGCGGAACCCCCGGCGAGTTTTGCACCCGCGGATACTCCGTCATGCTCGGCTACTGGAACGACGACGCCAAAACCGCCGAAGCCGTAGACAGCGCCGGGTGGATGCACACCGGCGACCTAGCCACCATGGATGCCGACGGGTACTGCAACATTGTTGGCCGTATCAAGGACATGATCATTCGCGGCGGCGAAAATGTGTACCCCCGCGAAATCGAGGAATACCTCTACACCCATCCTGGAGTGGCCGACGTACAAGTCATTGGTGTGCCAGACGCCAAGTACGGCGAAGAAATCGCCGCCTGGATCATTCTCGCCGATTCTCCCGTTGCGTCAGCAACCGATGAGCAATCCATCAAAGACTTCTGCAAAGGCAAAATCGCCCATTACAAAGTTCCCCGTTACGTGAAGTTCACTACCGAATTCCCCATGACGGTTACCGGCAAGGTCCGCAAAATCGAGATGCGTGAAACGTCAATCAGTGAATTCGGACTGCACGACGCTGCGGCCATTCGCAACGCCTAACCCCGTCGGGCGAACAACAGCCCGATGCTGGCCGTACGAGACGTAAGCGTGCTCAGCTCGACAGATGAAGCTGATCCGTAGGTGCTTGGTGAGCGGTGTTGGCTCCATTGCGGGCGATTTCACGTGCCGCTCGATGGTCGGAACACGCCGCTGAGGCCCGCCAACCTGCGGCACACAAAGAACCGGTGAACATTGGCAGCACGAACGTGAGACCGCGATACAACGCCAACGCCGCAATGGCCGTAGGGCGCTGAACTCCACCGGCAGTAAGCACACCTAACAATCCAACGTCGAGAATGCCCAACCCGCCAGGAATAGGCAGGAACGAACTCAGAACTCGTAAGAGGGCAAAGGATCGGTAGACCGCAAAGGCATCGACATCGCTAGAGGGAACTCCGAGAGCTCGCACACAAGCCAGCAACGTCGTCGCCATCAAAAACTGACCGGCCAAAGCCGCCGCGAACAGCACCACCCGACGCAACGGGCTCAAGGTTTTCGCCCGCAAACGAAGGCTTTCCAGCGAACCAGCTACAGCGAACGTGCCTACCCGCGAAGCGCGGATCCCACCAGCGGCACGACCATCGAACAGCGAAAACAGGTTCGTTCGGGTACGGTCAACAAATCGAGCTAACCAGGCGAAGGGTTTCGGCGAACGCAGAGCCACCGTCCAAAAGATAGCCGGGCCACCAATGAACCCAATGCTGGCAAGAGCAGCAAACCGTTCGGCATTGGTACCGTGACCCAGCAAAATCAACCGAGGCATGGTGTGCACTGAGGCCATTGTCCACATGGCAAACGACGGAGCAAGCGCGGTAGCCCAAACGGAGAGAGCAACTCCTTCGGTGGTCACACCCCAAGAGCGGTACATGGCAATACGCAGAGCCGTACCAATACCGGCTCCACCAACTACCGAATTCGACGCACCCACATAGGCCTCAGTCGCCAAAACCGCACGACGTAGACGCAAACCAGGAATCGATGCTGCATGGAGAACGCCATGGGACAGTTTGTGTGTGCCGAGCAGGAGGCCCAGCCACAGCATGGAACGAACCGAAATACGATGCAGCTCACCCCAAACGTCGGTGGCCAGTGAGCGGTTTGCGTACAACCCGGCAACCATGGCGACGAAGAACAGCGCGCTTACGATCCGAGTCCAGGGTTTCCGTTTGACCGAAATTTCGGTGCCATCGGCCACCAGCGATTCGTCGGTCACACCCTCATGGGCTAGCGATTGCCGCAACGTACGAAGTGGCTCACCAAACACTACGGTTTCAACTTCGCTAAGGTGCGGGACTAGCGCTCCGTTAGCACCCTGAACTGATTTGACGGGCCCCATCTCCGCTTCGC